>CBFHCJ010000025.1:0-23672 GCA_965654005.1 uncultured Streptomyces sp.
CCGGACGGTGTTCGAGGCCCCCACAGCCGCGGGGCTGGCCGAGCGGCTGGACGAGTCATCTTCGGAAGCCGTCTTCAGCATGCTTCTTCCGATCCGAGCTCATGGGAGTTTTCCGCCCCTATTCTGTGTGCATCCTGCAGCGGGACTTAGCTGGTGCTACTCGCCTCTCGCGCAACACATGCCGGCCGACCTGCCGCTCTATGGGCTCCAGGCCCGGGGGCTTGACGGTGTGGATCACCCTCACGACTCGGTTCACGCCATGGCTGCGGAATATGTCGAGCAGATCCGCACCATTCAATCGTCAGGCCCATACCATCTGCTTGGGTGGTCCTTCGGCGGGGTGGTCGCGCATGAGATGGCAGTTCAGTTGCAGGAAGCGGGCGAGAAAGTAGCCGTGCTGGTCATTATGGACGCGTATACCCCGGAACTGGTTCGGGAACACGAAGAGGAACTCCCTGAGGACGCAGCGGAAGCCGAAGAAATAATGAACGGAGACAGTCAAGTCTTCAGTGAGTTTTCCACTGAGAATCGCTCGGCTATTTTCGAGGTATTCAGAAATAATAACAGAATACTGCTGAGGCACATGCCTCGAGTATTCGCTGGGGACCTCATGTTCGTTCATGCGGCAGATGGGAAGCTGGACGATGCTCGTGTCGTCCAGGCTTGGCGGCCGTTCCTTGGCGGGGAGATCGAGGAAAGTCATCTCCCCTGCCAACATGCTCAAATGGCTCGGCCAGAGATGCTCGGCCTCGTCTGGGATGCTTTTTCCGCGCGGTATCGACGCGAGTGAGATGGCAGGGAGCGGAGCACAGTTCGGGCTTCGCCGGCCAGGCCTGAGCGCGAGGGTGTGTGCATAGGCGTAGTCGTCATGACCTCGTGCGGCTTCACCGCAGGTCGCCTGATGACGGCTCTGCGCCAAAACTCGTCATTGCGGCGCCAAGGCAGGGACGATCGGTGGCGCGACCGTGAGCAGCTCACCGGAAGATGGGGAAGAAAGCGGAGAACATCCCACAACGCACCGGCGCAACGTCTTGAGATCCCTACGCTGCCCGGTGCGTTGCTGTGGGGGAATTCCCGGGACCCCTTCCATCGCCAGCCTCATGTTTCAATCAAGGTAAATTTGGACAGAAGGCGAAGAAGTGTCAATATGGCGTGGTGCCGGCCTCCGTCGAGTGAAAAGATTTCGGCAAAGCTGGAAGCAGGTGCATTCCCTGTCCCAAACGATGGGGGGTATGCTCTGCGTGCTGCTTCTTCCGACTCGAGGAGGAGTGGTGGGTTCTTTTCTCGCATGTATGAACAGCCGTACCGGGCCACTCTGTGCGCCCGGTACGCAGAAGGGAATGCGATGGCCAATCCGTTCGACGACGTTGACGGGCGTTTCCTGGTGCTCGTCAATGATGAACGCCAATACTCTCTCTGGCCGAGTTTCGCCGAGGTACCCGCGGGTTGGTCGGTGAAGCTCGAGGAGAGCGACCGCCAGACCTGCGTCGACTACATCGAACAGAACTGGACGGATATGCGGCCGAAGAGCCTGGTGGATGCCATGGACGCCGACATCGCCGCTCGGGCGCGCGCCGTCTGACCCTACCGCGGTACCTGAAGCTGCCCGGTCGTCGCGGCGGGGCCCATGGGCCCCGGCCGGCTGACAGCGTACAAAGATCCGCCAGTGGCCGGCATCGGCCGCGCCTTCGTCTGTGACCGGTGCGGATTCGCACTGCAACCGCATCGGCGGGTCGTGGCCTCGGTGTTTGCAGTGGGCTCGGTACGAGCCGGCCTACCGGATGTGGCTCGCCGCACTCTCGCGGCTGATCTCTCTCAACCGCTGGCTCCGGGTCTTGACGGTCACCCCCACCACACTGCTGCGCCGGGCACCGGCAACTCGCTACGCGGAAATGCATATTCCGCTGTGGCGGAGCAACCGGCATCTGCGATCGCCTCCCGACGATCCGCAGCCGCCGCGACGAATGGATACGTCTGGGTGTCTTCGCCCGCCTCAAACAGCTCGCGCTCGACGCATACGATCGCATCGTCGGCCTCGTCCTTGACCAGATCGCCGTCGACGGAGCGATCACCAAGGCGCCCGGTGGCGGCGAGACGGCTGGGCGCTCCCCGGTGGACCGGGGCAAACAGGGGCTGAAACGCTCGGGTATGACCGACGGCTACGCATTCCGCTCGGCCGCGTCCTGGCCGGGGCCAACTGCCACGATTCTCCACTCCTGGCTTCAACTCTCGATCTCTGAGCGGTCTTGGATCCCTGCCAGACATGGTCGCCGTCCACCTCGACGCCGGCTACGACTCCGTCAGAAGCCGCATGCTGCTCGACGAACGCGGCCTGCATGGCCAGATCGCGCACAAGGGTGAGAAGCCGCCGATCCAGGCCAGCAGGCGCTGGCATGTTGAGCGCACCCACGCCTGGCAGAACGCCTTCCAGCGGCTCGCCCGCTGCTATGAACGTCGGACCAACGTGATCAACGCCTTCTTCGACCTCGCCGACGCAATCATCACCGTCCGCAGTCCGATCCGCCGGGCCTGGACCACCCATCGCTGGAGTAGACGCCCCCAGCGTCGCCCATGACAGTCGTCGCTGTGACTGGGCGCTTCAGCTAGCCACTGAGCGCGTCAGTTGGCTGCTGACGCTCTGACTCAGGTAGGGCATGACTTGTGCGTCTTGGCGTCAGGTCGTCTGGATGCTCGTCAGGATGTCGAGCCGGGCGGCCTGGCGGGCCGGCCAGTGGGCCGCGATGACACCGATGAGTCCGACCAGGAGCAGAAACAGCAGCATTCGGCTCAGCGGCAGGATCGTCGGGACGCTGTCCAGTTCTGAGTGGGCGAAGGTGCTGTTGACGCCCCAGGCCAGGAACGTGCCCAGAACCATTCCGGAGGCCGCGCCGAACAGTGAGATCACCACCGACTCCAGCCGCACCATGCTTTTGACGCCGCCGCGGTCCAAACCGATGGCGCGGAGCATGCCGATCTCTCGGCGGCGTTCCGCGACCGACATGGCCATGGTGTTGATCACGCCCAGGGTGGCGACCAGGATGGACATCCCGAGCAGCAGGTAGAGCAGGTTGAGGGCCGAGGTGATGGTGTTGCTGAAGTCGTCCCGCATACCCTGCTGGTCCATGACCTCGATGGCCGGGTTGTGGCCGGTGGCGGCCTCGAGCGCCCTCTTCATCGCGTCGGTGGCGCCGTGCGTTCCGCTGACCAGGATGCTTGCGATGTACGGATCCGACTGGTGCGCGGCAATAGCGGAGCCGGGCACCAGGACCGGGGACAGCACCTTGCTGTCCCGGAAGACACCGCCGACGGTCACGGTGCCGCCGGAGTGATCAGGGTAGGCGACCTTCACCGTGGAGCCAGGCGACAGACCATCGGCCTCGGCGACTGTGGAGTCGACCAGGACCTGCCCCTGCTTCAGCGCAAGTACTGAACCAGATTTCATGGTGGGGCTGATCAGCTGGTCGTAGCTGTCGGCGTCGAGCCCCTCTACCTGCCGGCTGGTGTTCCCGACGTTCCAGTAGGCGTAGGAGACCGGGCTGGAGGCGCTGACCCCGGACGCCCTCGCGACGGCGTTCGTCAGCTCAGTGGGGAGCGTCTCGTTGTTCGCCATGGCGACGGAGTAGTCGGCCCTGAGGCTGCCCGAGACGGTCTCGTCGACGGCCTGGGTCACGGAGGTGCCGACCACGGTCATCGCGGTGATCATGGTGAGCCCGATGGCGAGGGCCCCGGCGGTTGTGGCCGTGCGGCGCGGGTTGCGTACGGCGTTGAGACGAGCCAGCTTCCCGGGGCTGCGGAAGAGTCCGACCAGCAGCGGCGAGGCCGCGCTGATGACGGGGCGGGACAGCGCCGGCAGCAGGAACAGCAGACCCAGTGCGGTCAGCCCGGAACCGATGGCGATCTTGAGTAGCCCGGGTGCGCCCGGAGTGGCGCCGAGGACCACCACGCCCGCGCCGATGACGAAGAGCACGACGCCGAAGATGTTGCGGATCAGCAGACTCCGCTGCGTCGTCGGCTGATCGCCGCTGCTCATCGCGGCTACCGGGGGAACCCGCGACGCCCACACTGCGGGCAGCACGGCGGAGAGGAGGGTGGCGACCGTGCCGACGGTCAGGGTGACCGCCACCGTCGTCGGGCTGAACACCAGGGGACCGGTGGGCATGTACGGTTTCACGGCCTTCATCAGGGCCTGCAGCCCGGCACCGACGCCGATGCCGACGAGCAGCCCGCCCGCCGAGCCGACGAGCCCGATGACCAGCGCCTCGGTCAGGACCGATGTGGCGATCTGTGTGCGGCCCGCGCCGACTGCACGCAGCAGTGCGAGCTCCTTGATCCGCTCGGTGATCAGCATGATGAAGGTGTTGGCGATGAGGAAGAGGCTGACGAACAGCGCCACGGCGGCGAAGAACGCCAGCATGACACGCAGGCTGTGACCGCTCTGTTTGACCTGCTCCGCCTGCTCGTCGTTGAGCTGCTTGCGGGTCTGGACTTCCAGGTCGCTGTTCTTCGGCAGCTCGTTCTCCACCTCTTTGGACAGGTCGCTCTCCAGCATCTCCGACTTCGCCTTCAAGGACACCGCGCTGAACTGCCCGGCGGTCATTAGGAGCCGCTGCGCGGATGCCGTGTCCAGCAGGGCCAGCGTCCCGCCGGCCGTCACCATCGGTTCGTTCGTGGTGAAGGTGCCGGTCAGTTTGACCTCTTCCGCTGGGCCGTTCGAGGCAATCCGCACAGTGTCGCCGATCTTGTAGCCTGCCTTCTCCGCGGACTTCTCGTCCAGGGCGATCTCGCCGCTCCGTCTCGGGCCGCGGCCCGAGAGGATGGGATAGCGGGGGTCTTTGCCGGAGGCGTCGGGGACGTAGTTGCCGCCCCTGGACAGGCCGGCCCTGGTGATCAGATTTCCCTGTTTGTCGGCGACTCCGAGGAAGCCGGAGACGACACCGCGGGCCTTTTGCACCCCTGGGAGCACCCCGAGCCGCTTCACAGTGGCCGAGGTCAGCTCGGCGGGTGCCTTCTCGCCCCGCTTGCTCGCGAACTGGCGGTGGCCGGCGTGGATGTCGGACACCAGGACCGATATGTCGTCGTAACTGCTGGTGACGCTGTTCTTCGCGGCCAGCTTCTCGGTGTCGGAGAAGATCCAGGTCCCGGCGACGAAGGCGGTGGAGAGCATGATGGCAAGCGCCGTCATCAGTAGGCGGGCCCTGTGGGCGAGCAGGTTGCGTAATGCAGTGCGATACATGGTCCTGTCGTCGGGTTCGTGGTCCGCAGATGGATCCAGTGCTCGGCCGGAAAGTCGTAGAACGCCAGCAGTTCCTCGGCCTCGTTGACCAGTTCGGGATCGCGCATGCCGCGCCTGCGGCAGTCGCGCAGCAGGTCAGCCCACGACTCGGTGGACTCGCGCAGGCCCTCGGCCAGCGCGATCAGGTCCTTGGTGCCGTCCAGCCGGACGCCGAGCAGGACCAGGACGCACGAGTGGGCCTGCCCGAGCCGGACCTTGGGGTGCACCCCGTCGGCCCACACGTACACGTAGTCGCGGTCGGACAGGTCCCGGTCCTGGAATGCGGCGTGGTCGTCCTGCCACTGCTTCGTCAGCCGGGTCACGGTCGCCGCGGACAGGCCCGCCGTGCCACCGAGGAACTGCTCCAGCGCCGGGACGAAGTCCCCGGACGACAGGCCGTGCAGATACAGCAGCGGCAGCACCTCGGAGATCTTCGGCGACTTGCGGCACCACGGCGGCAGGATCCTGGAGGAGAACCGCTTGCGCTCCCCGGTGGCCTCATCGATACGGCGGTCGTTCACCCGCGGCGCCTTCACCTCCACGGGCCCGGCTGCGGTGACCACGGTCCGGCTGGTGGTAGCCGTTGCGGACCACCAGGCGGCGGCTGGCTCCGTCCGTCTCGGCCGCCAACTCGGCTATGTACTGGTTGACTTCGGCCTCCAGGGCGGCGGCGAGCATTCGGCGGGCTCCCTCACGCACGATCTCGTCGAGCAAAGAGCCGGATGCGGTGGAGCCCTCGTCGGTGACTACGCTGAGCACGGACGTGCCTTCCCGACCCGCGCTGCGAACGCGGGCCTACTCGGTGACCATCAGGATCAATCGGGAAGGTACGCCCTCCGCGTCCCTCCCAGGGCTGATCCACAGATCTTGAGCATTGCTCCCGGATGATTTATCGGCACCCGCAGGGCCGGAGCGCGGGGCCTGCTCTCCGGCCAGAGGCTCGCGTTCTCTCCGGCCATGGTCAGGCGGTTACGGTCTGGTCCAGGCGAATGACCGTGACGAGGTCCTTGCGCCGCTTGATGGTGAGCTTCCGGTACACCCGTGTGAGGTGCTGTTCGACCGTGCTGGCCGTCACGAACAGCCTTTTCGCGATCTCGCGGTTGCTGTAGCCGTGGGAGGCCAGCACGGCCACCCGCCGTTCCGCGTTCGTGAGGGACGATAGTCCCCGCGTGCCCTCCGGCACCATGGCGGACGGGGTGATGCCGAGGTCGATGCAGTTGCGAAGCAGTTCGCGGTGCAGTGGCTGTGCAGCGCAGTGTTCGGCCAGGTGAACGGCCCGCGTCAGCTCCATCCGCGCGCGGACGTGATTGCCCGACGCCTGGTGCATCTGGCTGAGTTGGGCGATGGCGCGGGCCAATTCGAATCGGTCGCCGCAGTTCTCCAGCAGTTCGATTGACTCCCTGAGCAGGGACAAGCGCCTGCTGGGGTCCTCCGCAGCTGCCAGCAGGCGCAGTGCCACACCGCGTGTCCGTGAGCCCGGCGGACCGGTGTGCATCAGCTGTTCCCTCGCCAACCCGCGGGCCTGCCTGCGGTTTCCCCGGGCATGCCAGACTTCGGCGGCAGCGAGCCGCCACTGCACGGGTGCCGGCCTTTGTTGTCCCCAGCTCTGCATCAGGTCCCGACAGGTCAGGAAGTCTGTGAGGGCTGCGTTCTCCTCACCTGCCGCCAGTCGGTACTGGCCGCGCGCGAACAGGTAGTGCAGTCCGTAGCGGGTGGAGAACATGGCGTTGGGAACGACGGTGCGGAGCAGTTCGGCGGCCTCGCTGTGCCTGCCCATGCGCACCTTGGTCGTGATCAGGCACCCGAGGGGGACACCGACCGCGACCCCCCACCCGTTCGGCGTCAGGTGGGCCAGCGCCACGGCGGCGAGTTCGGCCGCGTCGGGGAACTCACCTCGGTACAACGCGATTTCCGCGCGTATCGCGGCTGTCACGGCCTCCCACAGCGGTGTCGGAGCGTGGGCCGCTTTGACGGAGATCTTGTCGCACCACGCCTGGGCGCTGCCGATCTCGTCGGCATAGACCAATGCCAGCAGGGCGAGCAGGGCACATTCCGCCGAGGAGCCGGCCGATAAGTTGGGGCAAACCTGTTCGAGGACGTGCACGGCGTTGCTGAGGGTCCGGTCAGTGGGGCCGTCGTCCAGCGCTGCCGAAAGCCCCGCGGCGACGAAGGGGACTCCTCTCATATGCCACGTGTGGGGCTCGCGGCCCTGCATCGACCGGTTGCCGGGCCGGCGTTCCTTCGCCAGGGACGGGTACACGCAACCGAGCCACAGTTCGGTCTCGCGCACCGCTGGGGCATCTGGTTGCTGGACAGCCGAGTGCCGGACCCGCGCCACCAGCGACGCCGCCTCGTCCACGCGGCCTGTCCACAGCAACAGCCTGACCAGTTCGACCAGGTCCGGGCAGGGCAGCTGTCCGCGTTCGGCAGCCACGACCAACTCGCCGAGGTAGCGGGCGGCGTGCTCCGGGGCCAGATGCCAGAGAGCGTGGACCAGGCCGGTGACGACTTTCCGCCGAGAACGGCCTGGCACGCCGGACCGCATGGCCAGTTCGCAGAACTCGACGGCGGCTTGTGCCCGGCCGTCGAGCATCGCCCGGTCCGCCGCAGAGGTCAGGACTTCGACCGCCCACGGATCCTCCGCCCGGCCGGATCTCACCAGGTGGTCCGCTACCGTCGCCACGTCGGACCCGCACTCGTACAGCACCCGGGCAGCACGATGATGCAACTCTGCCTTGGCCGCCGAAGGCACATACTTGAGCAGTGCCTCGCCGATGCCGGGGTGGCGGAACCTGACGCCGTCCGACGTGTCCGCGACCCCGGTACGGTTAGCCGCCTCAGCGATCAGAGCCGCCTGCTCGACGTCAACGTCGGTCAACCGCGCCAGCAACGCCGTCGACGCCTGCGCACCGAGCACGGCGAGGGCGCAGGCCAGCCTCAGCGTCGCCGCCCCCATCCGCTCCAGACAGCTCACCAGTGCCTGCCCGAAGTCGGCACCGGGCTTCGGGCCAGAGCACTCGAAGTCGCTGAGCAGCGCGTGCACCAGCAGCGGATTTCCGCCGCTGGCCGCCCAGAACAGGGCCGAGTGCCGCTCGCTGTCGCGCAGGCCGAACCGTTCCGCCCGCGCGGCGGCGAGCAGGGCGCCGACACCGGCGGACGACAGCGGCCCGGCAACGACCGTGCGGGCGTGCGGCATCCGCCCGATCTCAGAACGCGCGTGCGAATACATCCAGCTGTGGGTGCTCAGCTCACCGAGCACGAGCAGCAACCGCGTCATGCGGGCGCGCAGGGCCAAATAGCGGAAGAACTGCACGGACAGCAAATCGGCGTGGTGTACGTCGTCGATCCAGATCACCACGGCGCTTCGCTCAGCGCGGGCAAGCACGATCCGGCACAGCTCGTCGAAAACGCGGACCGTCGGTGCGTCGAGAAACTCTCCGTCCCGGTCGGGCCAGCTCTCGGCTCGCCCTCCGTTCGTCAGGATCTTCGCAGTGTCCGCCGCCAACGCGTCCGGGAGTGCCAGGTGCCGAAAAAGCTCACGCGCCGCGCTGAAGGGTACCAGTTGCTCGTCGCGAGAGCACAACATCTCAAGGCATGTGGCATCGCACATTCTGGCCGCCCGCATGAGCTCCTGAGCCAACGCCGTCTTACCGCACCCAGCCGGTCCTCCGAGCAGAACGATATGGCCTGCTCCCTCTGATGATTCCCCGAGAAGACCACGCAGGACGCTGGACTGCCGTTCTCGATCGAACAACCGCATGAATGCTGCCCTTTCGATGACGCCTCGTTTGTCGCACCTCACCACCACCGTTCGCGAGCTTGCCGTTGTCCGGGAGGCAACGAACCCCTTGGCGACTCACGCGCACAAGCCACACGTTCCCAACGGCGGGTACGGGTTGAATTTCTGGCCGGATCCGGCTCCGGCAAGAATGGGCACGATGGGCTACCCAGCTTCGTGAGTCACCGCACCGGAAAGAGAGTCAGTGCGTCCGAGGACTCGTGCAACCGCTGCTGGATCGTAGGCGAGGCGTCCGAGCCGACGGCATCCAGCGGGCGGAATGAGTCGAGTGGACAACACATCCGGAACTCGTCACGCGTTCGACGTCGTCGGCGTCGGCATGGCGGTCCTGCGGCAGGTCCGCCGCCCGATGAAGCGGACGTTGACGCGCGTCCCCGGCCTCGACGGCGTCCGCCTGGGCTGTGCGATACCTGCCCGAATCCGGGCCACCCGCACGCCGGCGCGGGAGAGTCGCTCCTGCAGACGCGTCATGGAGTAACCCGCCATGGGGCAATGGGCGACCAGGGCGTAGCCGATACTTCCCAGATCGATCGTCCTGGACCACACACAACGACCCCACCACGTGGCACCTCATTTTAATCATATTCAATGATATTCGTCGGGCTCCGCGAGCCATTGACGAGGCTTCCGCCAGAGGTCAATTCCGAAACATGGAATTCAAGCCGTGAGTTGGCGAGCGCACGCGCCCTTTGCCGAGCAGCCCGAGGCCGATGTGGGTGGGAGCCACGCGGATCCGCTCGGCCTGCGTTGCGGCGGCTGTCCCCTCGAGGCGACGCAGGCGACCAGCGTCAGGGTGACGTCCTGCGACCCTACTTAGGGGTGCACTAGGGGGTGCGGTGCATGCCTTCCGAGTGACACTGACGCCATGTTGCGTACCGAGTTGATCAGGCCGCTCCCGGAATTGCTGCTGGCTCACGCGGACCGATCCGGCGCCAAGATCGCCTTCGCGGATGCCCACCGGTCGGTGACCTACACCGAACTGGAGCAGCGCACGGGACGCCTCGCCGGGCACCTCGCGGGGGTACGACTGCAGCCCGGGGACCGTGCGGTGATCTACCTGGGAAACCGGGTCGAGATGGTGGAGTGCTATCTCGCCATCCTCCGGGCCGCCGCTGTCGGGGTGCCGCTCAATCCGCGCTCGACGGACTCGGAGCTGGCCTATTACCTGGAGGACAGCGGCGCACGGCTGGTCATCACCGACTCGGCGCACGCCGCCCAGTTGAGCCGGCTCCGGTCGAGCCTGCCGCACCTGGTCGTCGTGGTGATCGAAGACGGCATGCAGGACGTACCTCCGAACATGCTGTCCTACGCGGCCATGACCGAGACAGCGCCTCCCATGCCGCCGCGCGACGACCTCGGACTCGACGAACCGGCCTGGATGCTCTACACGTCCGGGACCACCGGCCGGCCGAAGGGAGTGCTGTCCACTCAGCGCAACTACCTCTGGTCAGTGGCCGCGTGCTACTCGACCGCCCTCGGACTGTCCGAAAAGGACACGGTGTTGTGCCCGCTGCCGATGTTCCACTGCCTCGCCTACATCGTCGGCGTTCTCGGTGTGGTCGCGGTCGGGGCGAGCGCCCGGGTCGTCGACGGCCTGTCGGTCGAGGACGTGCTGGGCTGCCTGGAGAGTGAACCGATCACGTTCCTGGCCGCGGTGCCGACGTTGTACCACCACCTGGTCCGGGCGACCAGGGCCGGCTTGCTGTTGCCGCGGCTGCGGATCTGCATGGTCGGCGGTGCGGTCAGTACCGCGGAGCTGCGGCGGTCGGTGGAAGCCGCGTTGGGCGTCCCCCTGATCGACAACTACGGCAGCACCGAGACGTGCGGGGCGATCGCCACCAACTGGCCCACCGGGGGGCGGGTGGACGGCTCATGCGGACTGCCGGTGCCGGGGCTGGAGGTGCGCCTGGTCGACCCGGAAAGGGGGCTGGACGTCGAACCCGGTCACGAGGGTGAAGTGTGGGTACGCGGGCCGAGTGTGATGTCCGGTTACCACAGGCAGCCCGAGGCGACGGCTGAAGTGCTGCGGGACGGATGGTTCCACACCGGGGACCTGGCCCGCCGCGACGAGGCCGGGTTTCTCACGATCACCGGACGGATCAAGGAACTGATCATCCGGGGCGGGGAGAACCTCCACCCCGGTGAGGTCGAAGCGGTGCTGCGTGAGCAGCCCGGGGTCGCCGATGTCGCCGTGACCGCCAAACCGCACGAGGCGCTCGGTGAGATCCCGGTCGCCTTCGTGGTGCCCGGGCCGGGCGGGGTGGACGCGAAACAGCTGCTCGGGGCGTGCCGGGAGCGGCTGTCGCCGTTCAAGGTCCCGGACGAGATCCATGGGATCGCACAGGTTCCCCGCACGGCGTCCGGCAAGATCACCCGGCACGCGCTGCTCGGCCTTCCTGCCCGACTGCTGGCCACGAACGGCGGGCACTACGAGTCGCTGTACCGGCTCGACTGGCTGCCGGCGCCGTCCGTGCCCTCGGAGCGGTCCCCGGAGACCGCCGTCCAGGCAACCGTGTTGCCCGTTCCGGACTTCGGATCGGCCGGGGATGTCGTCGACGCGGTACGGCACGGCGTCGAATCCGTCGCGACCAGGGTGGACGCCTGGCTGGCCGAGGAACGCCCCAGCACCCACCGGCTGGTGGTGGCGACCCGACGTGCGGTCGCAGTGACGGCCGGCGTGGACGTTCCGGATCCGGTGCACGCCGCGCTGTGGGGCCTGGTCAGATCGATCCAGGCCACTCACCCCGGGCGGGTCGTCGTGGTGGACAGCGACGACGACCCCCGGTCGGTCGACGCGTTCGAGGCCGCGGTCGCCTCGGACGAGCCGCAGTTGGCGCTGCGCGCCGGAGTCGCGTTCATACCGAGACTGGCACCGGCGTACGAGGCCGACGAGACGGTGTCCCCGTTCGACGCGGGTGGTGCGGTCCTGCTCACTGGTGCCGGCGGTCCGCGGGGTGCCGCCCTGGCCCGGCATCTGGTGACCGGGTGCGGTGTCCGCCACCTCCGGCTGGCGGGGACCGGCGAGGTGGCCGCCCTGGCGGCCGAGCTGGTGGACCTGGGCGCCGATGTCGTCGTGATGGACGGCGAACTCGGCGACCGCGACGCGTGGACGGCGGCACTCGCCGATCAGACCCCGCCGCTCACCGCGATCGTGCACGCGGGCGAGTCCGATCCGGCCGCACTGGCCGCTCTCGTCGCGCTGACGGAATGGGCCGGGAGCCACCAGGTCAAGCTTGTGCTGTGCGGCGGCATCGCCGGGCTCCTCGGCGGCGACCGCGCGTCCGCCGCGGCGGACGCGTTCGCCGCCGCTCTGGCTGAGGGCAGTCGGGCACGCGGCCTGCCTGTGGTCTCCCTGGCATGGGGTGTGCCTGCGGCGCGGGAGCCGGCCGCGTTCGACGCCGCCGTCTCGGCCGCACCCGGGACGCTCGCCGTCTGGCGTCCCGAGGCCGTTCCGGGCGGGTCGGTGCCTGCCGTCCTGCGCGGCCCCGTCGCGGGGGTCGGCGAACGGCCCGCGCACCAGCCGGACGCCGGCCTGGCCCAGCGGCTGACCGGGCTGTCCGCGCAAGAGCAGCGTCGGGCCCTGCTGGGGCTCGTGCAGGACGCGACTCGTCATGTCTGCCCCGGACTGCGTGGCCGCGCCGGGATCGATCCGGACCGGGCTTTCCGGGAACTGGGTTTCACCTCGATGGCCGCGGTGCGGCTGCGGACGTGGCTGAGTGCGGCCACCGGGCTGTCCCTGGGCGCGACCGTCGCCTTCGACTATCCGACTCCGGCCGCGCTGGGCGAATACCTGAGGGCCAGGCTGGCCGGTGAGCGGCCCTCGGAGGTGTCCACCGCGGACGCTCCGGCCCGGCACGACGAGCCGGTCGCGATCGTGGCGATGGCCTGCCGGCTGCCCGGCGGGGTGGCCTCGCCCGAGGACCTGTGGCGCCTTGTGCTGGATGGCGAGAACGCCATCTCCCCGTTTCCGACCGATCGTGGTTGGGACGTTGACGGGCTGTTCGACCCGGACCCGGACCGGCCGGGCAAGACCTATGTCCGTGAGGGTGGGTTTCTGCACGACGCGGCGGAGTTCGACCCGGAGTTCTTCGGGATCTCGCCGCGGGAGGCCCAGGCGATGGATCCGCAGCAGCGGCTGCTGCTGGAGACCTCGTGGGAGGTCTTCGAGCGTGCCGGTATCGACCCGGAAAGCCTGCGGGGACGCCAAATCGGCGTCTACGCCGGCGTGATGTACCACGACTACTCGGCCGGTCCCGGCGCCGTTCCCGACGGCGCGGAAGGCTACCTGAGCACCGGATCGGCCGGCAGCGTCGCGTCCGGCCGGGTGTCCTACACCTTCGGGTTCGCGGGACCGGCGGTGACGGTGGACACCGCGTGCTCGTCCTCGTTGGTGGCGATACACCTCGCGGCGCAGGCGCTGCGGCAGGGCGACTGCACCATGGCGCTGGCCGGCGGGGTCGCGGTGATGGCCCGTCCGGACTCGTTCGTGGAGTTCAGCCGCCAGCGCGCCCTCTCGCCGGACGCCCGTTGCAAGGCGTTCGCCGAAGGGGCGGACGGCACCATATGGGCCGAGGGCGTGGGCCTGGTGCTGCTGGAGCGCCTGTCGGACGCGCGTCGTCATGGCCATCGGGTGCTGGCGGTGGTGCGTGGTTCCGCCGTGAACCAGGACGGGGCGTCCAATGGGCTGACCGCACCCAGCGGACTCGCCCAGCAACAGGTGATCCGGCAGGCACTGGCCAACGCCGGCCTGTCCCCCGCGGACATCGATGTCGTCGAGGCCCACGGCACCGGTACGGCATTGGGCGATCCGATCGAAGCCGAGGCACTGCTGGCCACCTACGGCCAGGATCGCCCGGCGGAGCGGCCCCTGTGGCTGGGCTCGCTGAAGTCGAACATCGGTCACGCCCAATCGGCCGCCGGGGTGGCCGGCGTGATCAAGATGGTGTCGGCGCTGGGGCACGGAGTGCTGCCCACGACGTTGTACGTGGACGAGCCTTCCCGGCACGTCGACTGGTCCTCGGGCGCGGTGGAGCTGCTGACCCGGTCCCGGCAGTGGCCGGTGTCCGAGCGCCCGCGCCGGGCCGCGGTCTCGTCGTTCGGGGTGTCCGGGACCAATGCGCACCTGATCCTTGAGCAACCCGCCCAGCCCGCCGAGGCGGAGTCCGGTGCCGACGCGGAGGATCCTGTCCTGCTCGGGCCGATTCCGCTGGTGCTGACCGCGAAGACGCCCGAGGCCCTGCGCGCACAGGCCGACCGTCTCCTGTCCGTTGCCGACCGCACCGGTGGCAGTCTGCCGCATGTCGGCTATTCACTGGTCACGACCCGTTCCATGCTTCGGGAGCGGTCCGTCGTGGCCGGGTCGGACCGGGAGGAACTGCGTGCCGGGCTCCGTGCCCTGGCCGGCGGCGTGCCTGCTCCCGGAACCGTGACGGGGACCGCTGACATCGACGGCGATGTGGTGTTCGTCTTCCCCGGGCAGGGGGCGCAGTGGGTGGGGATGGGCGCCGAACTGCTCGACTCGGCACCGGTGTTCGCAGAGAAGATGGCCGAATGCGCCGCGGCGCTGGCCAAGCACGTGGACTGGTCCCCGCTGGACGTGGTGCGGGGTGTCGAGGGCGCGCCGTCGTGGGAGCGGGTGGACGTCGTACAGCCGTTGACCTTCGCGGTCATGGTGTCGCTGGCCGCGCTGTGGCGTTCCTACGGGGTCGAACCGGCCGCGGTGGTGGGGCACTCGCAGGGGGAGCTCGCGGCCGCTCACGTGGCCGGTGCGCTGTCGCTGGACGACGCCGTGAAGGTCGTCGTCGCGCGGAGCCGGGCGATCGCACGGACCCTGGCCGGGCAGGGCGGGATGATGTCGGTCGAGGTACCGGCCGCACAGGCGGAGCGACTGCTTTCCGCCCTCGGTACCGCCGTGGGGGTGGCGGCGGTCAACGGCCCGTCGTCGGTGGTGGTCGCCGGCACCACGCGGGCACTGGACGAACTGGCCGACCGATGCGCGGCCGAGGGCGTCCGGACCCGCCGGATCGCCGTGGACTACGCCTCGCACACCGCGCACGTCGAGCCAATCCACGACGAGCTGGCCACCGCGCTGGCCGGGATCGCACCGGGTCCGGCCCGGATCCCGTTCTTCTCCACGGTGCGTGCCGACTGGACCGAGGGGACCGACCTGGACGCCGGATACTGGTACCGCAACCTGCGGCAGCCCGTCCGGTTCGCCGAGGCCACCGAAGCACTGGCGGCGCAAGGCTTCCGCGCGTTCGTCGAGGTGAGCCCGCACCCTGTCCTGGTACCCAGCATTCAGGGCACCCTTGAGCCGGCCGACCCTACCGTGGTGGTGGGCACGCTGCGCCGCGACGACGGCGACCTGGACCGGTTCCTGCTCTCCGCCGGTGAGCTCTTCGTACGCGGCGTGGACATCGACTGGGCCGGGTACTTCGCCGGTAGCGGCGCCCGGCGCGTCGACCTGCCGACCTACGCCTTCCAGCGTCAGCGGTACTGGCTCGCGCCGAGTGGCGCGGTCGCCGATCTGACTTCGGCCGGGTTGGCCCCGGTCGTCCATCCGCTGCTCGGAGCCACCGTGGCACGGGCGGACGGCGAGGGGATCGTCCTCACCGGCCGGTTGTCGCGGGGCACCCAGCTGTGGCTCGCCGACCACGCTGTCTCCGGGACCGTCGTGGTGCCGGGTGCCGCCCTGGTCGAGCTCGCCATGCGGGCCGGTGACGAGGTCGGCGGCGACCTGCTGGAAGAGCTGGTCAACGAGACACCGATGGTGCTCGGGCAGGGGGGTCTTCAGATCCAGGTGACCGTGAGCGGCCTCCAGGACGGCCGGCACGTCGTCGAGATCTACTCACGGCCGGGGGAGTCCCAGGGTGAGCTGCCGTGGACCCGGCACGCCCGCGGCACTGTGTCGTCATCGAACACCGAACCGGACACCGAACCGGGCACCTGGCCGCCCCAGGACGCGCACGCGGTCGATCTCTCCGGGTTCTATTCCGGGCAGGCCGAGGCCGGATACGAGTACGGCCCGGCGTTCCGCGGGCTGCGCGCGCTCTGGCGGCGCGGCACGGAGGTCTTCGCGGAGGTCGCCCTGCCGGAGGGGGTGACGGACGCCGACCGGTTCGGGCTGCACCCCGCCCTGCTCGACGCCGCTTTGCACGCCACTGCCTTCTGTCCTGGGCAGAGCTCGGAAACCGGCGAGGTGCGGCTGCCGTTCGCGTGGTACGACGTGGTGTTGCACGCGTCCGGGGCCACCGCTCTGCGGGTGCGGGTGCGCCCAGCCGGGTCGGACCGGGTCCACCTGGTGGCGGTGGATGGATCCGGCCGCCGGGTGGTGTCGGTGGGTGGGTTGGTGACCCGGCCGTTGACCGGGCCGCTGACCGGGCCTGTGGCCACCGCGTCGCTGTACCGGGTCGAGGAGGTCGAGCCGGTACAGGACGACGCGGTGCCGAGGGCGCGGTGCGCGGTCGTCGGTGCGGACGAGTTGTTTCTGGCCGGGCCGCTCGACGCGGTCCGCGCGCCGGTCTTCGCCGATCTCGCGGACCCCGTTCCGCCCTATGTCATCGTTTCGTGCGACACCACGCGGACCGACACGGAGCCGGTGCCGGGTGCCCGCGAGATCACCGGCAAGGTGCTCGACATGGTGCGGGAATGGCTGACGGAGAGCCGTTTCGGGTCCGCGAAGCTGGTCGTGGTCACGCGCGGTTTCGGCGCTTCGGCCGCCCGGGGCCTGCTGCGTTCGGCGCAGTCGGAGCACCCTGGCCGGATCGTGGTGGTGGAGTTCGACGGACACGAGCGGTCGGGGCCCGCCCTGCACGCGGCACTGGCCATGGGAGAGCCGCAGTTGGTCGTTCGGGCCGGTGTCGTGTCGGTTCCGCGGCTGGTGCGTGTGTCGGCCGGTGACCGGCTGGCGCCACCGCCCGGCCCGTGGCGGCTGGCGGCCTCGGGAGCGACGCTGGACGATCTCACGCCCGTGCCCGCCCCGGACGTCGAGGCTCCGCTCGCGCCGCACCAGGTCCGGGTCGCCGTGCGTGCGGCGGGGTTGGACCTCCGCGATGTCCGGGTGGCGCTGAACCTGGTCCCGGGTCGGGAAGGAGTCGGCGGCGAAGGCGCCGGAGTGGTGCTGGAAGCCGGTTCCGCGGTCCGCGGGCTGGCGCCGGGCGACCGGGTGATGGGCCTGTTCGACAGCCCGCTCGGCGCGTTCGGACCGGTCGCCGTCACCGATGCCCGGCTGCTGGTGCCCATCCCGCCGGGATGGTCGTTCGCGACGGCGGCGACGGTGCCGGTGGTGTTCCTGTCCGCCTACCACTGCTTGAAGGACCTCGCGCGCGTCGGCCCCGGCACCAGGGTGCTGGTGCATACGGCGGCAGGCGGCGTCGGGACGGCGGCGGTTCAGCTGGCACGGCTGTGGGGTGCCGAGGTGTTCGCGACGGCGGGCGTGGAGGAGCAGCATGTGCTGCGGTCGCTGGGGTTGCCCGCGGACCGGATCGCCGATTCACGCACCCTGGGCTTCCGCGAGAGGTTCCTGGCGGCAACGGACGGCCAGGGCGTCGATGTGGTGCTGAACAGCTTGGCCGGGGAGTTCGCGGACGCCTCGCTCAGCTTGCTACCGGGCGGCGGCACCTTCCTGGAGCTGGGCCCGACGGACAGCCATGACGTGGTGTCGGGCGACGGAATCGCCTATCGGACCTGCGATCTCCACGGGGCCGCGCCCGAGCACATCCGGAAGATGCTGACAGACCTGCTGGCCCTGTTCGAGCGCGGTGACCTGCGGCCGTTGCCCGTGCGGGCCTGGGACGCGCGTGAGGCACCGGCGGCCTTCCGGTCCATGACGCAGACTCGTCACATCGGTACGGTCGCCCTGACCTTCGAGCGCCGGCTGGACCCGGAGGGCACCGCGCTGATCACCGGTGGCACCGGGCTGCTCGGCGGGCTGGTGGCCCGGCATCTGGTGGCCGAGCACGGCGTTCGCCGTCTGGTGCTGGTGTCGCGGCACGGCCGCGAGGCTGACGGCGCGGCGGAGCTGGAAGCCGAACTGACCCGCGCCGGTGCGGTGGTCACGGTCGCGGCATGTGATGTGTCGGACCGGAACGCGCTGGCGGGCGTACTGACCGCTGTGCCCGTCGAGCATCCTTTGACGGCGGTGGTGCACGCCGCGGGCGCGCTGGACGACGGGGTGGTCGAAGCCCTGACGCCGGAGCGGGTGGACACGGTGTTCCGGCCGAAGGTCGACGCGGCCTGGCACCTGCACGAGCTGACCCAAGGTGCGGACCTGGCCGCGTTCGTCCTGTTCTCCTCGGCAGCCGGCATTCTCGGTAACCCCGGTCAGGCGAACTACGCCGCCGCGAACGCGTTCATGGACGATCTGGCGCGGCGGCGCCGCGCGGCCGGACTGCCGGCCGTGTCGGTGGCCTGGGGGTACTGGGCGAGGGAGAGCACCCTCACCCGCGATCTCGGCGAGACCGACCTGGCCAGGCACCGGCGCGCGGGCATGGGCGGGCTGGGCTCCGCGGAGGGCCTCGCCCTGTTCGACACCGCGCTCTACGCGGGCGAAGCTGTGCCGCTGGCGGCGAGACTGGATCTGGCCGCACTGCGGACGGGGACGCAGCCGGTTCCCCCGCTGCTGCGAGGGCTGGTCCGCCCCCGCCGCCGGGCAGCGCAGGCCGCCGCGGCGGGTCACGGCGATCTGGCCGGACAGCTGGCCGGCCTGGCCGCGGCCGAGCGGGACCAGCACCTGCTCGACCTGGTTCGGGCTCACACGGCCACCGTTCTCGGGCATGCGCGCGCCGACCGGGTCGATTCCGCCAGGGCGTTCAAGGAAGCCGGATTCGACTCGCTCACCGCGGTGGAGCTGCGCAACCGGTTGTCCGCGGCGGCCGGCATCAGGTTGTCGCCGACTGTCGTGTTCGACTATCCGACGCCGGCGGCGCTCGCCGCGCACCTGGGCTCCGAGCTGGCAGGCGAGCGCGTCACCGTCGCCTCCCCGCCGCCGACCGCCATCGCCGCCTTCGACCACGACGATCCCGTGGTCATCGTGAGCATGGCCTGCCGGTTCCCCGGCGAGGCCGACAGCCCGGAGGACCTGTGGCGGCTCCTGGTCGACGAAGTGGACACCATCTCCGGTATGCCGACGGACCGTGGCTGGGACATCGACGGGCTGTTCGATCCCGACCCGGACCAGCTGGGCAAGTCGTATGTGCGGCAGGGCGCGTTCCGGTACGACATCGCGGAGTTCGACGCGGATTTCTTCGGTATCTCGCCGCGCGAGGCGCAGGCGATGGACCCTCAGCAGCGGATGCTGCTGGAGATCTCGTGGGAGGCGTTCGAACGCGCGGGGATCCCACCGGAGTCCCTCCGGGGCCGTGACGTCGGGGTGTTCGCCGGCGTGATCAGCCACGACTACCACGTGCTGATGCACCAGTCCCCCGGCGACCTGGAGGGCTACCGGCTGACCGGCACGTCCGCCAGCGTCGCCTCGGGTCGGCTTGCCTACGTCTACGGGCTGGAAGGCCCGGCGGTGACGGTGGACAGCGCGTGCAGTTCGTCGCTGGTCGCGCTGCACATGGCTGCGGAGTCCGTGCGCCGCGGTGAATGCTCACTCGCGCTGGCCGGCGGCGTCTCGCTGATGAGCCTGCCCGGGCCCTTCGTCGAGTTCTCCCGCCAGCGGGGACTGGCCGCGGACGGCCGCTGCAAGCCGTTCGCCGAGGCGGCGGACGGAACGGCCTGGGGCGAGGGCGCCGGCCTGGTGCTGGTCGAGCGGTTGTCGGCCGCCCGGGAGGCAGGCCATCCGGTGCTGGCGGTGGTGAGAGGCTCGGCGGCGAACCAGGACGGCGCGTCCAACGGGTTGACCGCGCCGAACGGCCCATCGCAGCAGCGGGTGATCCGGCAGGCGCTCGCCAACGCACGCCTGTCCACGTCGGACGTCGACGCCGTCGAAGCGCACGGCACCGGGACGACGCTGGGTGACCCGATCGAGGCGCAGGCCGTGCTGGCCACGTACGGGCAGGACCGCCCGGAGGACCGGCCGCTGCGGCTGGGCTCCATCAAGTCGAACATCGGGCACACCCTGGGGGCCGCCGGAATCGCCGGGCTGATCAAGATGGTGCTGGCGCTGCGGCACGGGTTCCTGCCGCGGACCCTGCACATCGACGAGCCGACGCGGCACGTGGACTGGTCGTCCGGTGCGGTCGAGCTGCTGGCGCGGGCGACGGACTGGCCGGAGACCGGACGGCCGCGGCGGGCCGGGGTGTCGTCGTTCGGCGTCAGCGGTACCAACGCGCACGTCATCCTCGAGCAGGCGCCCGAGCCCGAGCCCGCGGGCGAACGGGCCGCCGCCGTCCCGGTACCGACGCCGGTGCTGCTGTCGGGCCGCGGGGACGCCGCGCTGCGGGCGCAGGCCGACCGGCTCTGGTCGCTGATGGACGCGGACCCGGACCTCGAAGTCGCCGACGTGGGGTTCTCGTCGGTGACGACCCGTGCGTCGCTGGAGGACCGCGCGGTAGTGCTGGCCGCCGACTCCGCGTCACTGCGCGACGGACTGCGGTGCCTGGCCGACGCGGTCTCCTCGTCCCACGCCGTCCGCGGCAGCGCTGACATCAACGGGAAAACGGTGTTCGTCTTCCCCGGGCAGGGGGCGCAGTGGGTGGGGATGGGCGCCGAACTGCTCGACTCGGCACCGGTGTTCGCAGAGAAGATGGCCGAATGCGCCGCGGCGCTGGCCAAGCACGTGGACTGGTCCCCGCTGGACGTGGTGCGGGGTGTCGAGGGCGCGCCGTCGTGGGAGCGGGTGGACGTCGTACAGCCGTTGACCTTCGCGGTCATGGTGTCGCTGGCCGCGCTGTGGCGTTCCTACGGGGTCGAACCGGCCGCGGTGGTGGGGCACTCGCAGGGGGAGCTCGCGGCCGCTCACGTGGCCGGTGCGCTGTCGCTGGACGACGCCGTGAAGGTCGTCGTCGCGCGGAGCCGGGCGATCGCACGGACCCTGGCCGGGCAGGGCGGGATGATGTCGGTCGAGGTACCGGCCGCACAGGCGGAGCGACTGCTTTCCGCCCTCGGTACCGCCGTGGGGGTGGCGGCGGTCAACGGCCCGTCGTCGGTGGTGGTCGCCGGCACCACGCGGGCACTGGACGAACTGGCCGACCGATGCGCGGCCGAGGGCGTCCGGACCCGCCGGATCGCCGTGGACTACGCCTCGCACACCGCGCACGTCGAGCCAATCCACGACGAGCTGGCCACCGCGCTGGCCGGGATCGCACCGGGTCCGGCCCGGATCCCGTTCTTCTCCACGGTGCGTGCCGACTGGACCGAGGGGACCGACCTGGACGCCGGATACTGGTACCGCAACCTGCGGCAGCCCGTCCGGTTCGCCGAGGCCACCGAAGCACTGGCGGCGCAAGGCTTCCGCGCGTTCGTCGAGGTGAGCCCGCACCCTGTCCTGGTACCCAGCATTCAGGGCACCCTTGAGCCGGCCGACCCTACCGTGGTGGTGGGCACGCTGCGCCGCGACGACGGCGACCTGGACCGGTTCCTGCTCTCCGCCGGTGAGCTCTTCGTACGCGGCGTGGACATCGACTGGGCCGGGTACTTCGCCGGTAGCGGCGCCCGGCGCGTCGACCTGCCGACCTACGCCTTCCAGCGTCAGCGGTACTGGCTGGACGAGGCAGAGGAGCCGGCGGGCACCGTGGCCGATGAGGCGTTCTGGGCGGCGGTGCGGTGCCAGGACGCCGGAGCGCTGGCGTCCACTCTGGGCGTCGCGGAGGATTCGCTGGACGCGATCCTTCCCGCGCTCGCCGCGTGGCGCGGGAGCGAGCACACCCGCTCGGTGCTGGACTCGTGGCGGCACCGGGTTGTCTGGCGGCAGGTGCCCACCAGCGGGTCCGGTGAGCTCGCCGGTCGCTGGCTGCTCGTTCTTCCCGACCTGGGCGATACGACCTACCTGGAGGCGATCGCACACGGCCTGGTCGATCGCGGCGCCGAGGTGGTCTCGGTGACCGTCTCCGGCGACGCCGGGCGGGGCTCGATCGCCGAGATGATCCACGACGTCGCCGCCGACGCGCCGCTCGCCGGTGTGCTGTCGTTGCTCGCCATGGCCCAGCGGCCTGTTTCCGGCACCGACGTGGTGCCCTCGGGATTCGCCGCGAGTGTGGCGCTGGTCCAGGCCCTGGGCGACGCCGGCGTGGCGGCGCCGCTGTGGTGCGCGACGCGCGAAGCGGTGTCGGTGGACGACGTCGAACCGGTGACCGACCCGACGCAAGCGCTGCTGTGGGGGCTCGCGCCGGTGGTGTCCGACGAGCACCCCGAACGCTGGGGCGGGGTGATCGACCTGCCGGCGAACGTGGACGACGCCGTCACCCGGCGGCTGGCGTACGTGCTGAGCGGGCCGAAGGGTGAGGACGAGGTCGCGGTGCGGACCGGCGGTGTCCACGTCCGACGGCTGGTGCACGCTCCCCTCGGCGGGCAACCGCCGAGCCGTCGCTGGCGGCCTCAGGGCACGGTGCTGATCACCGGAGGCATGGGTGCGATCGGTGCCCATGTCGCGCGCTGGCTGGCGGGACGCGGAGCCGAGCACCTGCTGCTCCTCGGCCGTCGCGGCGAGCAGACCCCCGGCGCTGCCGAACTGGCCGCCGAGCTTGGCGCGTTGGGCGCGAAGGTCACGCTGGCCGCATGTGACGTCGCCGACCGGGACGACCTCGCCCGTGTGCTGTCCGAGATCCCGCCGGAGTACCCGCTGTCCGCCGTGATCCACAGCGCGGCCGCCCTGCACGACGGGCTGGTGGACTCCCTGACCCCGGAGCTGATCGACCGCGCGCTGCGGGCCAAGGTCGGCGGTGCGGTGAACCTGCACGAGTTGACCGTTGACCTCGACCTCTCGGCATTCGTGCTGTTCTCGTCGATCGGCGGCACCTTCGGGATCGCCGGTCAGGGCAACTACGCGCCGGGCAACGCGTTCCTCGACGCGTTCACGCGGAGCCTTCGGGCGCAGGGGCGGCCGGCCACGGCGATCGCCTGGGGACACTGGGCCGGGGGCGGCATCGCCGGCCCCGAGATCGAGAAGGTGCTGCTGCGTCGCGGTTCGACGTTCCTCGACCCCGCGCTGGCCGTGGAAGGACTCGGGCAGGTTCTAGACCACGACGATACGTTCCTCGCGCTGTTCGACTTCCGCTGGGAGGACATGCCGCAGACCCAAGGGCTCCGCGAGTTCCCGCTGCTGTCCGAGCTGCCCGAGGTGCGGCGGGCACGCGTCGCCAACGCGGGCAAGGGGTCCGTGACGTCCCGGGCCCGCGAGGGCCTGTCGGGGCTGCCCGCGGACGAGTTGGCGGGGCGACTGCTGGACATCGTCCGGGGCGAGGCCGCGGTGGTGCTGAAACACGGGTCGGACGAGATGATCGCAGCCGGCCGCGGATTCCTCGACCTGGGCTTCGACTCTCTGACCGCGGTGGAGCTGCGCAACCGCCTGAGCGCCGCGACCGGGATCCGCCTGTCGCCGACGGTGGTCTTCGACTACCCCACGCCGAAGGCCCTCGCCGGGTATCTCGGCGCGGAGCTCTCCGGCGGGGCGCGGGAGGAGGCCGCCGCGCCGGCGACGCGGAAAGCCGGCACCGAGGC
>CBFHCJ010000026.1:0-23665 GCA_965654005.1 uncultured Streptomyces sp.
CCAGGTCAGCACCACCTGGCCGGGCGAGCGACGGCGCCGACCGAACCGAGTCCCGCGGGAGACGGGAGGGTGGGCGGCGTCGGGATGCTCGTGGGGAACAGTGCCCTTCAGCAAGGCGTCGGGGCTCGACTGCTGCGGCATCCGCACGAGGTTCGGTGAGGGATCCCCTGCTGGACAGGGAGGTGAAGCGGCGTGACGTGCGCGATCGGCACGGCTACGACGGTGGGTTCCCGTCGGCGCTCTTGCCTGCCGCGGCTCCTCGGCTCGGGCGGCCACGGCCGGCAGTATGACCGGGGCCGCGGCCGTCACTTCGCTCCTTCGCGGTGGAGCGGATCAGCGAGCCGGTACCGCCGCGACGGCGTGCGGCACCTTGTGGCCACGCGTCGGCGAGGCGACGGCACCAACCGAACTCACCGACACCTCGAGCCGGCCGATCCGGTCGATGTCCACGACGATGTGGTGACCGTCGCCGACCTCACCGACGCCGGCGGGTGTACCGGTGGAGACCACGTCACCCGGCAGCAACCGCATCGCGCTCGAGGCGTACGAGAGCAGCCTCGGCACGTCCCAGATGAGGTCGGCGACGCGGGCGTGCTGCCGCAGTGTGCCGTCCACCGAGCAGCGCAGCTCGAGCGCCTCCAGCGGACCGACCTCGTCAGGCGTGACCAGGTGGGGGCCCATGGGGGTGAACGTGTCGAAGGACTTGCGGATGGAGCGGTCCTCGCCGCCGCGCATCGTCATGTCAAGCAAGCAGGTATAGCCGGCGACGTAGTCCAGCGCCTTCTCCGGCGGGACATCGGACATCTCCCGCCCCACCACCAGCGCCAGTTCCCCTTCCTGGTCGAACCGCCGGTCATGGTAAGGCAGTTGGACCACACCGCCATGCGGCACAAGAGACGAGGGCGACTTGAGGAACACACCGAGCGTGTCGACGTGGGTTTCCTGGCGCATCTCGGCCTGGTGATCGCGGTAGTTGACGGGTGCGGCAACGATCTTCGAAGTGTCCGGCACAGGGGCGTCGACGCGGACATCGGTGATCTGCAGCAGCGGGGAACCGTCCACCCTGTCCCGCAGCTCGGTCAGTCGGCCCCCGGTCTCCAGCAGCAGCCGCCGCATCGGCGAGAGGCCCTGCTCCCGCCGGCCGTCGAGCAGCAGGACCCGAATTCCCTCTTCGGTCAGCACGCCCGCGCCGCGGCCGCCGTCCCTGGTCTCAAAGCTGATGAACTTCACTGCTGCTCCTCTTGCCACTGTTCGCGGTACAGCCTGATCGCCTCGAGGATCGGGGCGTCGCTGACCGTAAAAACGTCGAGGTCTTCGGCTGCGTCGGAGACCAGCGTGAACCAGCTCCACGACGGTACGGCGAAGACGTCGCCCGGTTCGATGTCGAATTCCTGCCCTGCGATGACGAGCGTGCCGGTGCCGTTCAGCACGGCCCCCACCCGGGAACCGGTCTGCCGGTGCGGCGTCGTCGTACGGCCCGCGGGGACGCGCTGCATCTCGCAGCGCATCGTGGGCATGACGTCCGTTCCCCTCGCCGGGTCGGTGAAGCGCAGCCTCACATCGCTCTCGACGTTGCCTGCGAGCGCCCGCAGGGCCTCGTCCGTGTCGCTCCAGCGGTACACCAGCAGCGGCGAGTGATCGGCGGGGGGGCCTGCCAGGTCCCGGGCCACCGGCTTGAGCCCCGGGCCCAGCGCCCATTGCTGCTCGGCGGCCGACCGCGCCGCCGTACGCCTGTCCACCTCGTCACTCGGCCCGTCCTCGTAGAAGACCGACTCCAGGTAGGACACAATGGGGACGTCCAGGACATCGAGCCACATCATCGGATCGTCGGTGGTGTTGTGGTGCTCGTGGAACGTCCACGAGGGGGTGAGGACCAGGTCACCGCGAGACATGTGGATCGGGTCGCCGTCCACGAGCGTCCACACACCAGAGCCCTCGAACACGAAACGGAGCGCCGCCGGGGTGTGGCGGTGCGCGGGGGCGTACTCGTGGCCGCCAAGGTACTGCAGCCCGGCCCACAGCGTCGGTGTGATGTGGGGTGCGCCGCCGAGGCCCGGATTCGCGCATGACAGCACCCGCCGGTCCCCGCCCCGGTTGATGGGCACCAAGCGGCCGGCGCGGTCGCCGAGCTCGCGCAGCTGCTTCGCACGCCATCGGTAGGGCTGTGCGCGCGGCACCGGCTCGTCGGTCAGGGTGCCGTACAAACGCCACAGGGGTTGCAGCTCGAGATCGGCGAGGTCGCCATAAAGCGTGTCAAGTTGGATGTCTTCGTCGTTGAAGCGCCGAGTGCCCACTGGGCAGCCTCCTCATAAGTCGGGGCTCAACTGCATACAAGCCCCCCCTACATTCTGCTGTCAAGAACTAGTTTCTCCCAAAGTTCCGTCTACCGTCACGCCTACTGGCGAAGAGGCATGACGGAGGCGTTTCCGAGTTGCATACAATGTGAGGGTGACAGACTCCGAGCCCACACGAGGCAACACCGTCGACCGGGTGGTCGAGGCGATTCGCTCCCTGATCTTGAACGGGCAGTTGCCCCCAGGGTTCCGCCTGCGGGAGAACATGCTGGCCCAGCAGATCGGCGTGAGCCGCACACCCGTTCGTGAGGCGTTGGGCCGACTGGCGTCCGAAGGCCTGGTCGAGGTTCGCCCGAATCGGGGCGCGGTGGTCAGTGCCGTCCCGCCATCGCAGACGGAGGACGTCACGGGGATCAGGGCAACCCTGGAAGGGATGGCCGCCCGCGCGGCCGCCGAGCACATCACCGCAGAGCAACTGGCCGAACTGGAGAAGCTCGACCGCGAGATGCACCAACTCGTCCGCTCGCCGAGCGCCGAGAACCTCGACGAACTCGCCGGACTCAACGGCAGTTTCCACAAGCTCTTGCACAGAGCCGCGAGCAACCCAACCCTGCAGTCCACGCTCCAGACGTTCCGGATGCTGCCGCTCGCTCGCCGGACGTTCCGACACTACGACCCCATACGGTTGCGGCGATCGATGAGCAGCCACTCCGAGCTCGTCGAGGCACTCCGCAGCCGCAACGGCGACTGGGCCGAGGCGGTGACACGGGCGCACATCTGGTCGGCTGCCATGACCCAGCGATACGACGGGAAGGGCAGGGCACCGCGCGACTCGTGACGTGACAAGGACCTCATCATCAGGGGCGGCGAATCCACAGCCCAGCGAGCGCTACGAGGACTTCCTGCGCGATTTCGCACACCGCCTGGCGCCTGCCGACGCTCCGCACGGAGTGACGAACGCTGACTGGGACGCGGTACCGGGAGAGATCGGAGTCCTCTTCGATGACGGAGAATTCGCGGCCGTGATGTGACCGATGATCTCCACCATGTGCACACTGCTGCCCGGGATGATCGGATGTCCGGAACGCGTGCCGGAGGCCATGGCGAACGAGTCCAACCGTGTGAGTACGGCCACGTCACGCCCGCCGGTGCCCCGCAACACGTCGGACGCGGACACGATTCCCTGCTCTGCCGCACGGCCGATGGACCGCACGGACCGCTCCACGAGCGCTTCCTATTGCGACGGCTGGTGTGCCGCACGTCCACTGTGGCGAGCCCCCTGGCCCTGCTCAGTCCGAGGCAGGGCACCGAACCACCTGCTCGGAGGTTGCGGTTCGTCATGGCGCCACCAGCAGTCCGTGCATATCTCCGGAGCGATAGCGGTCGACCGCTTCGGCGACCCGTTCCCGGCTGGACAGGCAGAAGCCGCCGTACATGTAGGCGGGGGTGCGCAAGGGTCGGCCGGCGCCGAACAGGAATCGCGCACCCCGCTCTTCGGCTTCCAACTCGACTGCTCCGACCCCCTGTTCGAAGACGGCCAGCCCGGCCGGGCCGAGTATGCCGCGACTCGCCGGCGTGGCGACGCGGCCCGACCCCTCGACCGTCATCACGAAGCCACGGAAGTCGGGGTTCACGGGTATCTCCACATGGGCGCTGGGCCCGAGGCTCAAGTCGTAGACGTGCGACCGGGCGGCTTCGCGTACCCCGGAGCGCATCCCGAAGGCCTCGCCGGCCACCACCCGTAGCCCTACGCCCTCGGTGAGTTCGCCGGACGGGAGTTCCCTCGGGGTGAAGTGCATGCCGTACGGATCGACGGTCTCGTCGGTCTCGGGCAGCCGCACGAAGATCTGCGCGCCGTGCCCGAGCCGACCGGTCTCCTCGACGACCTCGTCGTGCACGATCCCGGAGCCCGCGACGGTCCAGTGCAGACCGCCCGGCTCGATCATGCTCCGGTCTCCGAGGCTGTCCCGGTTGTGGAAGCGGGTGGTGGAGTCGTCGAACATGTAGGTGGCGGCCGAGAAACCGGCGTGCGGGTGCGGGGCGAAGACCGGCCCCGTCATACGGAACAGCTCAACGTTGAGGAACGGGTCGAGGTCGACCGTGAAGCGCGCGCCGCGGGCCGAGAACTGCTCTCCCGCCTCGTGGCTTTCGAGCTCCATCACGGTCGACAGGGTCCGGTGGTCGTTCATGTAATCCTCCGTCAGCGTAGGTGCGGCGCGGCGGTCGCCTCGCCGTGCTCCTGCTTCTTGGCGTTCCTGGTGATCGCCGTTATCAGCAGACCCGGTCCGGCAATCATGCTCGGTGCCAGACGGGCGACCCGCCTGGAACTCGTTCCTGCGGCCACTCCCATGCCGACACTCAACGGCAGGTGGCGAACCCGGCCTTGACCGGGCCGTCGCCGAGGGCTGGTCCCCGGCGGTGGTGCTGTCGGTGGGCATATGTGGACTCGGTTTCAGAGCAGGTCCAAGGGACTTTTCTTGGCGGGGCTGCAGGGGCTGCCTCTGCAATGCCGAGGCGCCGTCGAGAAAATATACAAGCGTTGATATTTATTCCGAGCACGGCCCCCCCCCAGAGCCCGAGCAGTCACCCACGACTGTCGGAGCCGTGACGCCGAACCCCGCCGGAAACGGCCGAAGGCCGCGAACCTCCTCGACCGCCTCGATGCCGAACGTGACCAGGTACTCCGCGTCGCCTTCGACTGGCGGGTCCCCTTCGACAACAACACCTCCGAACAGGCCATCCGCATGGCCAAGGTGCAGCAGAAGATCTCCGGCGGTTGGCGCACGATGCCCGGCGCCGAGCGCTTCTTCGACGTGCGCGGCTACCTGTCCACCGCCGCCAAACAGGGCAAAAACCTGCTCGACACAGTCACCCGACTCTTCGACGGCCGAGGCACCTGGATCCCCGTCCCGGCCTGACCACCAAACCAGTCACGGCGGTTCATTGTCCGTGAACATACGCCGACCTGACACGGAGGGACGTCAGCCGGTGCGGCACTCCGGTCAGGCGGAGTCCTCCGGTGCGATGAGACTGCGGAACACCGGTACGACAATGCGCAGGATGTCCTCGAGGTCGGCGGTCGCCAGATCCGGCATGCGCAGCAGGTACCGCTGGCTGGCGATGCCCATCATCATCGCGCCGCTCAGGGCGGCCCGCAGGCGGGCGTCAGGGCTGTCGACCGTGGCGGCGAGCGGATCGACGGCCTGACCGGTGACATGAGCGCGCAGCAGGTCGGCGGCGTCCTCGCTCGTCATGCTGGCGCGCAGCAGAACCGCCATGGGGCTGTCCGGGTCGGCACCCCAGGCCCCCAGCATGGCTCTCAGATAGTTCTCGACCGTCTGGCCTGGGTCGTCGGTGGTGAGCTCGGCGATGGGGATGTCCCAGTGAACCACCTCACGGAACAAGCCCTGCTTGCTGCCGAAGTACTGGATGACGGAGGACTTGTCGACGTCCGCCTCGGCCGCGATGGCCCGAATGGTGGCGCGTTCGTACCCGACCTCGGCGAACTTCCGTCGCGCGCCCTCCAGGATGCGGCGCCGGGTCCGCTCCCCCTTTCGCTCGCCGTGCCCGTCACCGTCGGCCGACCGGCCCTTCGGTCCTTTGCCACCAGTTCTGCGCTGCGGCTCCTCCTCCATGGCATCGGCGGCATTCACGCACCGTCTCCTCTCGCTGTACCTGCTCCGATGCTACAAGCGCGCCTGAAATGCCTTGTCCCGAGCCACGCTTGCAAAAGTAGACAAGCGTTGATTTTATTGGCGCCGGTGCAGCCGCTGCCTCAGATCACGCGGCGCAGTGTGCTGCCGACCCCGTCGCCCGCCCATCCCCCCGTGCGCCTCGTGGCGTCCAACGGGCGGGCGGCGGGCGAAGCAACAAACACCAAGGAGTCCCCATGAGCACCGCAGTACCCGAACCGGAACCCAGCAGTGTGGCGGAACTGATCTTCCGGGCCTGGAACAGTCACGAGGCGCATGCGTTCGCTTCGATCTTCCCTGCTGACGCCGAGTTCACCGCCGTACTGGGACATCACGCCGTCGGCCCCGAGGCCATCGCCGAACTTCACGTCATGCCCTTCGCCCGTCTCTTCGCCGCGGCGGAGCTTTCGCTCTGCGGAGTACGCACTCGTCTCCTGACACCCGGGCTGGCGTCGGTGCACGCGGACTGGTCCATGGAAGGACACACCACGCCGCACGGCGATCCCCTGCCTGGCCGTGAGGGGAGCATGCACATCATCGCCGCCCTGCGCGACGGTCGCTGGCTGCCGCTCATCGTGCACAACGCCGACCACGGCGACACCTACGCGCCCTTTCGGGACGTGGCGTCACTCGGGAAGCCCCGAGTGCAGGACTGACCGCCCTCGGTGATCTCAGTACGGTCCGGGTGGCCCTGGACGCGGTGGAACTCCTTGTGTGCGGCGTAGCAGTCGTCCGGCCTGCCACCCGGGCGCGGCGGCTCCGGGGACATTCGGCGCGGCACGGAAGGAGCTTGCCCGCGATGACTGGGCCGCTGCCGTCAGGCTTCTTCTGTTACCTCGTTGTTCTGTCGGCCAGGACCTGTCCGGGCGATCACGGGCAGAGCGAGTGCGCGCCCGGACCGTCGCGGGATCCATTCCGAAGTCCCAGTCCTTCGGCCAGGCGTTACAGAACCCGGATGAACTCGGCGGCCGCAGGGCGCGCGAACCGACGATCCGGGTGTCCTCGATGCACTTCTTGACGAGATTGCGCAGGAGGTGACGGCGTAATGGTTTCGCGATTGCCCTTCAGCCCTCTCCGGCGGTGGTCGCGCAGCGCTTACCTGTCGGGAAGGTAGCGATCGAGCAGGGCCTCAAGCTCGTCGATCCATGCCTCGATCGGTTTGAACTGACGGGCCTTCACCTGGCACGTGTACCGCTCGCCACCGCTCGCGCCGACCGCGACGGTGAGCCCGTAGCCGATGAAGCGGATGGCCTGCTCGTAGGTCACCTGGGTGATGAAAGGCCACGGTAGCGGTGGCCCCGTCCACGCCGAGAGAGATGCCACGCAGCCAGAACCGCATTCTTGCGGTCCGCGGCCAGGAATTCGAGCTCCTCCCCACTTCCCGTCGCTGCCGGTGAGACAGCGGTCGGGCCTGAGGAACTATCGGAGGGGCGGCGGGCGGGACGGGAACCGCTGCGGTCGGGCGTACCGCGGCGGGGCGGTCATACTTGGCCATGCCCTTCTCCGGCAAGGCAAGGGTCGGGGCGAGGCTGCGATGGGTGCTGAAGTGCTCGGCAGACCCGCCGCGGCGAAGTGACCCAGTCGCCACAGAAGACATTCTATTCAACAGAACCTCAACCTCTCTGCCCCACGTCAACTCCCGCGCTTGCGATTGACCGGCCGAGGTTCGGCGGGCTAGTTTCCGCTATACAGAGAATGATTCTGATAAGAGGAGAGGATGTGTCGGCAACCAGCGGACCGATCGAGGAGGCGGTCACGGCAGTGGCGGACCGCGAGTGGTACCTCGTGACGGGGGGCCGGTCACGCCCGGCCCAGGGCGGGCGCACCTACAGCGTGGAATGTCCGGCAACCGAGGCACCGATCGCCGCGGCACCGGACGCCTCGGCCGAGGACGTCGACGAAGCGGTGCGTGCGGCCGCCGACGCCGGCTCCTCGTGGCGGGCCCTGGATGTCCGGGAACGAGGTCGCAGGCTGCGCGCACTGGCCGAGGCGGTGCGCGAGCACGCCGAGGAGCTGGCGCTCCTCGACGCGCTCGACTCGGGCAACCCCGTCAGCGCGATGCGCAACGACGTGACGTGGGGCGCCGAGGTGCTCGATCTCTTCGCCGACTTCGGCTTGCACCTCGGCGGGGCCACGATCCCCGCCACGCCCGAGAACCTGCACTTCACCCGCCGCTCGCCATTCGGGGTCGTGGCACGGATCGTGCCCTTCAACCATCCGATCTTCTTCGCGGCCGCCAAGGTGGCCGCGCCGCTGATGGCCGGCAACACCGTGATCCTCAAACCCTCGGACATCACACCTCTGTCGGCGCTACGACTGGCCGAGATCGCGGCCGACGTCCTGCCGCCCGGCGTACTGTCCACGGTCACCGGGAACGGTCCCACCGCGAGCAGCGCTCTCGTACGCCATCCGCTGATCCGCCGGATCGGATTCATCGGCAGTGACCGGGTGGGCCGCATCATCCAGCGCGACGCGGCCGAGGTCGGCGTCAAGGACATCAGCCTCGAGCTCGGCGGCAAGAACGCACTGATCGTATGTCCCGACGCCGATCTGGACGCCGCGGCCGCAGGAATCGTGAACGGCATGAACTTCGCGTGGTCCGCGGGCCAGTCCTGCGGCTCGACCTCCCGGGTGCTGCTGCACTCCTCGATCGCGGACAAGGTCGTTCCCATGGTCCGCGACCGGGTCGCCGCTCTTCGGATCGGCTCCCCCGTCGATGCGGACACGCAGATGGGCCCGGTCGCCTCCCGGACGCAGTACGACAAGACCCGCCAGTACGTCGACGTGGCGCTCGCCGAGGGCGCCACCCTGCTCCACGGCGGTAAGCGGCCGCAGGGTGCGGAATTCGAGCGCGGTTACTACCTGGAGCCGACGGTCTTCACCGATGTGCGGCCCGGGATGCGGATCGCACAGGAGGAGGTGTTCGGTCCGGTGATGTCGATCCTCACCTACACCGATCTCGATGAGGCCGTCGCCATCGCCAACGGCGTGGAGTTCGGCCTCACCGCGAGCATCTGGACCCGTGACGTCTCGACCGCGCTCTCCCTCGCCGACCGCGTCGAAGCCGGATACACCTGGGTCAACGGCTCCTCGCGGCACTTCTGGGGGATGCCCTTCGGCGGCACCAAGTCCTCCGGTCTCGGCCGTGAGGAGAGCGTCGAGGAACTGCTCAGCTACACGGAACTCAAGGCGGTGAACATCCTTGTCTGACCAGAACCGTAGGGGCGCCGACCTGGTGGTCGAGTGCCTCGCCGCCGAGGGCGTCACCCATGTCTTCGGGCTGCCCGGCACCACCGTGATGGACCTGATCGACGCGCTCGCCCGGCAGGATGCCGTGCGCTACCTCTCCACCCGCCACGAGCAGGTCGCCGGGTTCATGGCCGACGGCTTTTCACGCGCGGGCGGGCCGCTGGGCGTCTGTCTCGCCTCCCGCGGCCCGGGAGCGGCCAATCTGTCCATCGCGGTGCAGAACGCCAACGACGAATCCATCCCCATGCTCGTGCTGATCGGGCAGGTGCCGGGCTCCATCACCGAACGCCGCTCCTTCGAGGAGATGGACGTGGTGTCCGCGTTCCGGCCGATGTGCAAATGGGTCGTGGAGATCCACCAGCAGGACCGGATCCCCGAGCTGCTGCAGCGCGCGGTCCGAACCGCGGTCAGCGGCAGGCCCGGCCCGGTCGTGGTCTCACTGCCGCTCGACGTGCTGCAGGCACCGGCCACGCAGTCGCACGGCCCACGGGTGCGCATCCACCCGCCGGCACCCCACCACGACGGCATCGCGGAAGCGGCGAGGCTCCTGGCCGCCGCCGAACGACCGGTGATCATCGTCGGCGGCGGAGCGGGTGACGCGGAAGCCCACCTCTCGCTCGCCGAGACCGCCGGTGCCCCGCTCGTCACCACATGGCTGCGCAAGAACGCCGTGCCCAACAGCCACCCGGCCTTCCTGGGCGCCCTCGGGTACGGCGCGCACGAGGTGTCCGACCAGGCGGTGCGCGACGCGGACGTCGTGGTGGCCCTGGGCTGCCGGTTCTCCGAGTTCACCACCAAGCGGTGGACGATCGTGCCGCACACGGCGGACCTGGTGCACGTCGACATCGACCCTGTCGAGCTCGGCCGGATCTACCCGCCGCGGGTCGGTCTCGTCTCCGACGCGGCCGCCGCCTCCCGCGCGCTTGCCTCCGCACTCACCCCACTGGTCGCCGCCGACCCGGCCCGGGCCCTGCACGCATACCTGCGCTGGCGCAACGCCAACGCCCGCCACCCCGACGTCCTGGCTGCCCAACGCAAAGAGCGCGCCCGTATCCGCAGCGAGAAAGGCATCCGCTGGGGCGGACGCCCCCTCGCCGACGCGGCCTGACCCAACCCGGCGAACCTATGCGGTCACAGCACTAGCTAGCGCCGTCACCGGTGGTCCGTCTACGTGATCAGAAGGAGAATCCGGCGATCTCATCGACCGCTCGCCCTCAACTCACGCCGCGAGTAAGGGAGTGGGTGGTCAGTCCTCGAGGCTCTTCGCGCGGGTACAGCTGACGCAGGTCCCAGGCCGGCGAGCGGTGCCTTGCAGGCCGAGGTGCAGTGGGCGTCCTGCCCGTCGAGCGAGGTGAACGGTCTGTCCGGGCACCGCCGACAGCTGCTCCAGATCGGGGGCTACCGCCTGCCGTCGGCCAGCGCGGCGGAGATCCTCTCCGCCGCGCCGGCCAGGGCCGCCACGATCTCCTTCACCCGGCCCGCCGAGTACCGCACGCTCGGCATCGACACCGACACGGACGCAATCGTGGCACCGCTCGAATCGGTCACTCCACGCCCGATGGCGACGACGCCTCGCTCGGAACGCTGCAGATTGACGGCGACGCCGCTGTGCCGAACGGCTCTGAGCTCGGTGCGCAGCTCCGCCAGGTCCGGGCTCTCCTCGGATCCGTCGGTCGGGGCATGCGCGTAGAGCGCGGTCAGTTCGTCGTCGGTGAGGGCGGCCAACATGACCAGGCCGCCGGTCACCTGGTGCGCGGGGAAGACCATGCCTTCCCGGTTGCCCACCCGGAGGGCCTGCGCGCACTCGACCGAGGCGATGAACCGTACGGTGCGGCCGGTGCGGATGGTGACGTTGGCGGTCTCGTCGAGGGTGTCGACCAGGGTCCGCAGCGGGCCGAGGGCGGCGGCCCGCAGGGCGCCGACGTTCGACTGCGCCTTGGTGGCGATCTCCAGGACGGGGCCGGCCCGGTAGCTGCGGTCCTCGTTCTGGACGGCGAAGTCCCGGTAGACGAGCGTGGAGAGCAGGCGGTGGGCGCTGGAGCGGGCAACGCCGAGCCGCTGGGCGGCTTCGGAGACCGTGAGGGGGCCCTCCACCTGCAGGATCACCGCGAGCTGCAGCGCGTGGTCCACGCTGGTCACGCCGTACGCCGGCGGGTTCTTCATCGGTTTGGCCACGACGACCGCCTCTCACCGGGACTGTTCTGGCAGACAGAATCTACTGTTCCCATGGGGGCCGGGCGACGCAGGGTATGGGCATGACCGAACAGGACAACGTCGCCTCCCCCGTCTCGCTCACCGCCGAGGACCGTCCCGACCAGCCGCCGGTCACCCCCCAGCTCGAAAAGCTCTACCGGGGTTTCGAGAAGGCCCTGCTGGTGCCGCTGTGGACCCGCATCGGCGACCTGATGCCCGAGCACCCCAGGTCCAAGGCGCAGCCACACCTGTGGGAGTGGAAGGAGCTGCTCGACCTGGCCGCCCAATCCGGCGACCTGGTGCCGGTGGGCCGCGGCGGCGAGCGGCGGGCGATCGCGCTGGCCAACCCGGCCTTGGGCGGTCGCCCGTACGCCACCCCGACCCTGTGGGCCGCCATCCAGTACCTGATGCCCGGCGAAGACGCGCCCGAGCACCGGCACACCCAGAACGCCTTCCGGTTCGTCGTCGAGGGCGAGGGCGTGTGGACCGTCGTGGAGCGCGACCCGGTGCCGATGCGCCGCGGTGACTTCCTGCCTCAGGCCGGGATGAACTGGCACGCCCACCACAACTCCGCCCACGAGCCCATGGCCTGGATCGATGGTCTCGACATCCCCTTCCAGTACGACGTCGAAGCGCAGTTCTTCGACTTCGGCCGGGACGCGTTGTCCGAGGAGGAGCACGCCACCCCCGATCGCTCCCGTTCGGAGCGGCTCTGGGGTCATCCGGGCCTGGTACCGGTCTCGCAGTTCCGGCGCAGCGAGGGCACCCCTCTGCTGTGCTACCGCTGGGTGGACACAGACGCTGCCCTGACCGACCAGTTGGAGCTGGAGCGCGAGGGCCACCCCGGCACGGTCGAGCCCGGCCACGCACTGGTGCGCTACACCAACCCGACCACTGCGGGCGATGTCCTGCCGACCATCCGCGCCCAGTTCCATCGCATCCGCAGCGGCGCCGAGACGGCCCCTCGCCAAGAGACCGGTTCGTCGGTCTACCAGGTGTTCGACGGCTCGGGTCGCGTGACCGTGGGCGACTTCTCCTGGTCGGTCCAGCGCGGCGACCTCTTCGTCGTCCCGTCCTGGCAGCCTCTGTCGATCAGGTCGCAGGCGTCCGCTTCCGACTCGGACTCCGGCGCGCTCGACCTGTTCCAATTCAGCGACGCCCCCATGTTCACCAAGCTCAACCTGTTCCGCACCCACACCGAGGAGAAGAACGCATGAAGCTCGCCACCATCCGTCTCGATGGCCGCACCACGGCGGTCCGCGTCGAGGGCGACTCCCTTGTCGACCTGGGACTGTCCGACGTGGGTGCCGTGCTTGCAGCGGCCGGCGGCCTGGAGGCGGCGGCTGCTGTCGACGGTCAGCGGTACGCGGCCGCAGACGCCGAGTTCGCACCGCTCGTCCCCCGCCCCAGCAAGGTGGTCTGCGTCGGCCTGAACTACCAGAACCACATCAAGGAGATGGGCCGCGACCTGCCCGAACACCCCACCCTTTTCTGCAAGTTCGCCGACACCCTCATCGGCGCCCACGACAACGTCCTGCGCCCGGTCGAGACCGAGCAGTTCGACTGGGAGGCCGAGCTCGCCGTGGTCGTCGGCCGCCAGGTCCGACGCGCCGACGAGGCCGAGGCCGAGGCCGCCATCGCGGGCTTCACCGTGCTCAACGACGTCACCTGCCGCGACTGGCAGTTCCGCACCCGCGAGTGGCTCCAGGGCAAGAACTGGGACTCCACCACCCCCGTCGGACCGTTCCTCGTCACCACCGACGAGGTCGGCGGCCCGCGCCCCGCGCTCGACATCCGCTGCGAGGTCAACGGGCAGGTCATGCAGCAGGACAACACCGGCGACCTGCTCTTCGACCCGGTCCACCTGGTCCGTTACGTCTCCACGATGATCCGGCTCAATCCCGGCGACATCATCGCCACCGGCACCCCCGGCGGCGTCGGCCACGCCCGCAAGCCCCAGGTGTACCTCGAGGACGGCGACACCATCGTCACCGAAATCCAGGGCCTCGGCCGCCTCGAGAACCGCGTCGTCTCCGAGGGCGAGTGATGAGGACCCTGCCCACGACTCTGGCCTGGGTGGCCGAGGGCACCGAGCTCTGCCGCAAGGTCATCACCAACCTCGACGAGGCGTCGTACGGTGCCCCCACGCTGCTGCCCGGCTGGACCCGCAAACACTTGGTGGCCCACCTGGCCAGCAACGCCGCGGCCCTCGTGAACCTCACGCACTGGGCCCGCACCGGCGAACCCACCCCCATGTACAGCTCACCGGACCAGCGCGCCGCGGACATCGAGTCGGGCACGCGGCTGCCCGCCGACCGGCTCACCGCCTGGTTCGAGGAGTCCGCCCGGCAACTGGCCGACGCGACGGCCGAACTGACCGAGGAGCAGTGGCAGGCGCAGGTGCTGACCGCCCAGGGGCGTACCGTGCCGGCGAGTGAGGTCCCATGGCTGCGCAGCAGAGAGGTCATGGTGCACGCCGTCGACCTCGGCACCGGGGTCCAATTCACCGACCTGCCCGAGGAGTTCCTCACCGAACTCCGCGACGACATCACCGCCAGGCGCGGCGGGGACACCGTCCCCACCGTCCACGGCAACCCGGCGGAGGTCACCGCCTACCTGGCGGGGCGTCCGTACACGGGCGTCACCACCGCCGACGGCTCCCCCGCCGAGCCGCTGCCACCGTGGCTGTGACCGTGCGGGAGAACGACACGAGGACGGCGGGCACCCACCGCCCCGACGTCCTCGTGATCGGCGGCGGCATCGGCGGCCTCTCGGCGGCCCTGGCCCTGGCCCGCGAGGGGATCGAAGTACGCCTCTACGAGCGCGCCACGGAGTTCGCCGAGGTCGGCGCGGGCCTGCAGATCGCTCCGAACTGCACCCGCATCCTGGACTCGTACGGGCTCCTGGACGAGGCCGTCCAGCTCGGTGTACGGCCCGCGCACATGATCATGAAGGATGCCCTCGACGCCAGTGAGCTCACCCGAGTGGACCTCAAGGACCTGGAACGCCGCTACGGCTTCCCGTACTTGGTGATCCACCGCAGCGACCTGCACGGCGTCCTCCTGCGCGCCTGCGAGCGAGCGGGCGTGGAGCTGGTGACGGGCGCGCATTGCGTGGCGTACGAGAACATCGAGGGCGGCGCGCGTGTCACCTTCGCCGACGGCAGGAGCGACGAGGCCGAGGTCGTCATCGCCGCCGACGGGCTCCACTCGGTCGCGCGCTCGCTGCTCGTCGACGACGAGCCCGTCAACTCGGCGTACGTCGCGTACCGTGGCACGGTCCCCTTCGAGCAGGTTCGCGCCAACGACGTGCACGAGAAGGACGTCGTGCTGTATGTCGGACCACGCTGCCACTTCGTGCAGTACCCGCTGCGCGGCGGGCGGATGTTCAACCAGGTCGCCGTGTTCGAGTCGCCGAAGGCTCTGGCGGGCGAGGAGGACTGGGGTACACCGGACGAGCTCGACCGGGCCTTCGAGGGAACGTGCGGCCAGGTCCAGAAGGGTCTGCCGCTGATGTGGCGCGACCGCTGGTGGCGGATGTTCGACCGTGAACCGCTCATGAAGTGGGTCACCGGGCGCATCGCGCTGCTCGGCGACGCGGCCCACCCGCCGCTGCAGTACATGGCCCAGGGCGCCATCATGGCCATCGAGGACGGCTGGGTACTGGCCCAACACGTCGGTGCGCGGCTCGCGGAGCGGTCCCAGGAAGGGTCCGGAGTCGACTGGGAAGCAGCACTCGCCGCCTACGAGGCCGTACGTCCCGAACACTGCCGCCGGGTGGTCCTCACCGCACGCGCATGGGGCGAGCTGTGGCATCACGTCGGGGTCAAGCGGCAGCAACGCAACGCCGTGATGCGCTCCCGCGACACCTACGACTACTCCTTCACCGACTGGATCTACGGCCCCACGGCCCTGACCCCCGACCAGGAACCGGATCCGTATCCGACGATCCCGCTGGACTCCGTCGAGGTCTGAGCGGCGTCACTCACGGCTCACGCGCCACGTGGAACAAGTCCTGCGACGCACGAAGGTGGAGCCGACGAGGCGCCTCACCTGCGGCCGGGCGGCACGGCGTCGTCGTCCGAGGCGAGATCCAACCGCGGCGCGCCGACCACGGCAGAGTCGCCCCGGAACGCGGCTCCGACGGGGCTCCCAACTATCGGGAGCCCCGTTGTTGTCGCGGTCGCCGCACTGGTCGGATGGGTACCTCGCCCCCGCCCACCCCCTCCGAACTGGTGCGCTACCCACCGGTCCGAGCGGCGGCCCACGGGTCATCGCGAAAGAAAGAAAGAGGAGGCACCGACGCATGTCCAAGCCCGTTCTGACCATGGCCTGCCAGGGCTACGACCGAATGCGGCCCCTGCGCGATGGAACAGTGCAGGTCGGCGGCATCGATCTCAATTTCCTCGACCTCCCGATCGAGGAGACCTTCTTCCGGATGCTGAGGTTCGCCGAATTCGACATCGCCGAGATGTCGTTGTCCAGCTACGTCCTCACCCTCGACCAGGGCGCGCCGTTCGTGGCGGTCCCGGTCTTCCCGTCTCGCTGCTTCCGGCACAGCGGCATCTACGTCCGGTGTGACTCCCCGGTCGAGGACCCGGCCGAGCTGGCCGGAGGAGTCGTCGGGGTGCCCGAGTACGAGATCACCGCGGCGGTCTGGATCCGCGGGATTCTCGCCGAGCACCACGGCCTTCCGGTGACCGCCGTGCAGTACCGCACCGGGGGTCTCGACGAGACGGGCCGGGAGGAGAAGATCACGCTGAACCTTCCGGCCGACGTGCAGGTCGAGCCGATCGGCCCGACGGACACGCTGTCGGAGCTGCTGCTCGACGGGACTCTGGACGCCGTCTGCACCGCCCGCAACCCCGGGCCGTTCAACACCCCCGGCGGGGGCGGGCTACGCCGCCTCTTCCGGGATCCCGCGGCGGTGGAGCGCGACTACTACACCCGCACCGGCATCTTTCCGATCATGCACGTACTGGTCATCCGGAGGGACGTCTACGAGCGGAACCGGTGGATCGCCCGCGAACTGGTCAAGGCATGTACCACCGCCAAGGAGATCGGCTTGTCCGGTATCGGCGAGACCGCGGCGCTTCCCTACGCACTCCCGTGGTTGTGGGCCGAGGTCGAACGCACTCGCCAAGCCCTGGGCGACGACTGGTGGCCGTACGGAGTGGAACCGAACCGGGCGGCGCTCGAGACGTTCCTGCGCTACTCCCATGAGCAAGGACTCGCACCGCGGCGCTACGAGGTCGAGGAGTTGTTCGCGCCGGAGTCCCTTGCCCAGGTACGAGTCTGAGTCGGCTCGCAAGTGTCCCGTCCGAGGGGCTTGCCGCCCAGCTGACGGGACACCCCACGGGCGCTCGTCGCCACCGCGTGTGCGTAGGACGTGCCCCGGCCCGCTCCGACCGGAACCACGACGGCGAGTGCGGCGACGACACGGCCGGCAGGCCCGGCGATCGGAGCCGCCACGGCGGTCGCCGGCAGGGGCATCGTGTGCGAGACGATCGCCACGCCCGTCCGGCGCACCTCCGCAAGGACCCGCCGGAGCTCGACAGGTGTGGCCGCGGTCTTCTCGGTGAACCGCTGCAACGGGCGGGCGAGAAACTCTTCCTGCTCCGACAGCGGCGCCCAGGCCAGCAGGACCTGACCGACGGCGGACGCGTGGAGCGGCAGCCTGCCCCCGATCCGGCTGGCCGTCGGGACCGCGGAGCGCGCGGCGAAGTGTTCGATCACCAGCGCCTCGTCGCCCTCACGCACGGCGAGGTGGACGTTCTGTTCCGTCGCTCCGTACAGATCCTCCAGGAAGGGACGGGCGGCGTCACGTACCGAGGTCGCACGCGGCGCGGATGCGGCGACCTCCCACAGGCGCAGGCCGACCCGGTATCGGCCGTCGGCCTGGCGCTCCAGGCCGCCCCACTCGCTGAGCGCGCCGGCGAGCCGGTGGGCGGTGGACAGCGGCATGCCCAACCGTCGCCCCAGCTCGGTCGCGGAGAGACCGCTGGGTGCCTCGCAGACAGCGTCCAGGATCGCGCACACCTTCGTCGTGACACTGCGGGCCACCGCACCTCCCAGGAGTCAGGTCGTAGGTCAGCGTCTCCGCGAACCCCGTACAGGGGCACCGCACGGCCTGGAAACCACCCGTGCGGCCTGTGGTCCGGGCTGTGTGGGCCGCCCGCCCGGCCCGCGACTACGCGACCCACCCGCACCGCTCCGAAGCAATGTTCCACGTCGCGATGATGATCAGAGCAAGACCTGCGAGGCTCGTTCGACGACGGAGCACAGCAGCTCACCGATGCGCCGGACGTCACCCCTGCTCATGCGCCCCACAGGGACGGCGGTGTTGAACGCCATGCGCAGCGAGGGAAGTTCGGCGGGGAACGCCACCGCGACCGACGAAACGCCCTCCTCGCTCTCCTCCGAGCTCGTCGCGTAGCCCTTGCGCCGGACTTCGGCGAGTTCCTTCTCCAGTGCCGTGCGGCTGCGCACCGAGTGTTCGGTGAGACCGGGCAGTTCCTCCTGCGGGTAGAGCCGGTGGAGTTGGTCGGTCGGCAGGGCTGCCAGCATCGCCTTTCCGGTGGATGTGCAGTGCGCGGGAATGGAGCGGCCCAGTCGTGAGGCCACTCGCACGGCCCTCGGACTCTCAATGGCGTCGATGAAGCGCACGGAGGTGCCGTCGAGTATGCCGAGGTGGACGGTCTCCGCGGTTTCGCGGTTGAGCTCCTCCAGGAACGGGCGAAGCGGCTCACGTACGTCGAAGCGCTGGAGGATCGAGAACGCGACGCCGGTCAGAGCGGGGCCGGGTACGTACGCCTTCGTGCGGCTGTCCTGGCGGACGAAGCCCCGATACTGCAACATCGCGAGGAGCCGGTGCGCCGTGGAGGATGCGACGCCCAGGTACTTGGCCACTTCCGTGAGGCGCAGTTCGCTGCGCTCACCCATGAACAGCAGAATCCGCATCGCGTTGTCGACCGACTCGATGGGGTATTGCGGGCGGATCCCTGCGCCCACTTCCTGATCCGGAGACGAAGATTTCTTCATAGCAGAAATCTTATGTCAGTGTCGCGGCAGCTGAGGGAGGTTTCGGCGAAACCTCCCCGCGGAGGTGGACGGAACGCCTCGCACATCGGTGTGGAGTCAGCGCCCCCTGGCCGGCCTGCGTCGGCCACCGGTGGCCGCCGCCGCATCGCCCGGCGGCACGGGCCGGCCGGTGACCTCGACGGTCCCGGTGTCCGGACGCACCACGCCCCCGATCGCCTGAGCCAGCTGAATGTGGCTCGTCCACGATCTGCTGGACCGTCAGGTCCTCGATGGCGGCGTTGAGCACGTTCCTGCCGTCGCGCAGGATCGTCACCCCGTCGCACACCTCGAAGTCAGTGGTGTGGCATCTCGTATCCGCCGCAGGCCAGGCTGTTGGCGCCGAGGTAGCCGAAGAACGCACGCAGCGGCACCGTGGACGTGTTGCGGAAGCCGTGCCATTTATTGCGCGGGACGAAGACCAGGTCGCCTGCCCGCATGGGGTGTTCGCCGTCCTCGGCGAGATGCACGCCTGACCCTTCCCAGACGTAGAACACCTCCTCCGCCCCGGGGTGCCGGTGCAGTTCGTGAGCGCCGCGGTCGGCTTCGAAAGTGCTCTGGCCGAGCGTGAACGCGGCACTGCCACCGTGCGACTCGTCGACGAGCCAGCGTGCGCTCATATGGAAGAAACCGGCGTCCGGGTTGTGGAAGGCATGCTCCTCGGCGTCGTCGACGTCGAACACCTCGACGTGGCCCGAGAGCGGGAGCGGGTCCACCGGGGCGCTCTCGTGGTTGGCGGGCCCGCCGTGGAACGTGAGGAGGGTCAGGTCGCCCTCGGGTGAGGACAATTCGTAGCGGGCTCCGGTCTCGGGCCGGACAACCGACCCCCGGCGGAGCGCGTGGACGGCGTCGGCGCAGCGAAGGGTCCCGCTGCCCGAGATGACGACGCCGGCCTGTTCCGTCGCCGACGGGCCGACCGCGGCGGTTTCACCCGCAACCACCGCACGGGTGCTGATGGCGCCACCTGTCGCGGCGCAGATGTCATCGCCGACGAGCCAGGAGAGGCCGGGGCTACGGGGGTTGATAGTTGTGATATACATGCTTCCTCGAGACTTGCTGGAAGTGAGTGTCGGCTGCACGCCAGGACGGAGGAGCGGGCCGGGAAGGAGATTGGTGTGCTTCCCGCCACGGGAGCGCGCCGTCATCCCGCTGCCCGTGAGGCAGCGCCGCGCTCTTGAAGCGACGATGCGGTGTGGGAGGCGGGCCGCACGTGCGAGGAACGCGGCGTCGTCAGAGGGAAGGAGGGAGGTCCTCCCCACCAGTTCGGCGGGCTCCTCGGTTCGTGGAATGGCGTGCTGCTGGGCCAGGTTGTCGAACGGGGCGGTCTGCGATCAGGCCACGGCGGTGTCAGCCCTGACCAGTCACGGGGGATGCTTTTGACTGTGACGCCGTGCCGTCCGACCTCGGCGGCCGGCGAACGGGCGAAGCGGATGACCGCGCCCTTACCGGCAGCGTAATGGGTGTTGTTCAGGATTCCGAAGTGGAGCGTTGTCGAGGGGACGTTGATGATCCGGCCCCAGCCTCGGTAGACATGCCGGGCGGGAAGGTTGCGCGCGCGTCAGTTGGCAGTCGGGAGGATGAAGACCAACCAGGTGAGTACGGGCGCGGTGACCGCCATCGTAAGGCCCCAGGCCACCATGAGCCGGAAGAGCTTCGGACGCTCTTGTTCGGGCGTGTTGGCCAGGGTAACCGCCCCCACCGACGAGAACGGTGTCGAGTCCACGACGGTGGCGGACACCGCGAGCGCGACGATCAGGGCAGTGCTTCCGACCTCGCCCAGGGCGAGGAACGGGACGGCCAACGGGATCAGTACGCCGAGCAGGCCGGCGCTGGAAGCGAAGGCCGAGGTCACCGCGGCGACCAGGCACAGCAGGAACGCTGTCAGCAGGGGGCTGCCCACGTCGGTTATGCCCCTGCCCACGGCCTGGATCGTGCCGTAGCGCTGCAGGGCGGCGACGAAGGTGACGACACCGGAGATCAGGAGCACGACCGACCAGACGATCCGGGTGTCGGCCTTGGGGAAACGGCCAGGAAACACCACACGCAGGAGTGCGGCCGCTATCAGCGCGACGAAACCGATCTCCAGGTCGAAGACGAGCGCGCCGACCGCCACCCCGACCAGCGCCGCGAGGGTGATCGCCTGGTCCGGCCGCAGCGCGGTCCGCTGGGCTGCGGTCGCTTCGGGGACGTCGCCGTCTCCCGCCGACCTTGAGGTGCCGACCACCGCCACCGAGGCAGTGGCCACGCCGCCGACGGTCGTGCTCTCCCGGACCGAGGCCGGCGCGGTGGAGAGAGCACCCACGGCTCCTGGCATCACGGCCGACCGTGCATGGCGTCGACGCCAGAGCTCCCGGCCGCCGAACACGAAGTAGATGACGACGGCGAGACCAGCGTTGTAGGCGGCGCTGCCCAAGAAGAGGTCAGCCGACGAGACGGAGATGCCGTTCGCCTTGGCTGCCTGCTGAACGATGATCGCCAAACCGTTGAGCGGGGAGAAGTTTCCCAGGCACGAACCGTGCATGACCATGAGTGCGGACATGCGCCGATCGATGCCGTAGCGTTCCCCGAGCCCTAGACACAGCGGTGCGAGCATGGCCACGCTGTCCGGGCCCAGTGCCCCGGCCGTGGTCGGCACGGCCGAGAAGCAGAAGATCAGCCAGGGCACGAGCGCGGGCCGGTCCCCGAGGAGCCCGACGGCTCGTTCGATGAGCCATTCCAGCGTGCCGTTCACGGACGCGAGGCCGAACAGGTAGGTCACCCCGACGAGCAGGACGAACAGGTCCGGGGGAAACCCGGAAAGAATCTTGTCGGCGTCCTCGTGTGCCGCCAATCCTCCCACGAGGAAGGCTGCGATGAGGGCGAGTGCGCCGATGTTGACGGGTCTGAGTGTGCCGATGACGAAGACGAGCGCCAGGGCCACGACTCCGATGACGTGAATGGACCTAGCGAATTCCTCTGGCCGCGACGGTGGGGCCACTGATACCCGTCCGCAGGCCGATACGGGTTTCTGTAGAGCAGAAGAAGTTTCTTTTCACTGGGCGTTGCTGTCAATACCCGTACCGACAACGGAGCAACCGGGCATGGCGCGCCGACGGGAGGCGCCGGAAGAGACAGGACCACGACCACACCTGGTGAGCGCCTGGAAGCGGGAATGCCGGGAAGTCAGTACTGGGCCTTCGCCTGTCTGTACGCCATCTACGATCCCGTCGAGCGCCGCTGCACCCTGGCCCGCGTCGGCCACCTCCCGGCCGCGCTCACCCGCCCCGATGGCACCGTGCAGTTCCTTGAGCTGCCTGCCGGTCCACCACTGGGCCTGGGCGGTCTGCCCTTCGAAGCCGCCGAGCTGGAGCTGCCCGAGGGCACCAAGCTCGCGCTCTACACCGATGGCCTCGTCGAGAACCGCGACCGTGACATCGACGACAGCCTCGCCCCTTGGGCCGCACCCTGAGTCGCACGGACCGGAGAGCTGGAAGAGACCTGTGGCGCGGTGCTCGAAGCCGTGCTGCCCCGTCCCCCCGCGACGACATCGCACTCCCTGCGTAGCCCGGAGATGTTGAGAACGCGGCGTGTTTGTGTGTCGTGCGCCGGTTCAGATCGCCGCGTGGTTTCGGGGGCGTCGGCTGCGGAGCAGGATGCCGCATGTGAGCGCGGCGGCGGTGAAGATGGCGGCCGTGGTGAGGAAGGCGATGTCGTAGCCGTGTGTGTCGGCGGCGGTGCCATGGCTGTGGTGGGTCGTGGCGTAGGAGGCGGCGGCACCGGCGGCGATGCTGGACAGCAGTGCCGTACCGATCGATCCACCGAGTTGTTGCATGACGTTGACCAGTGCGGACGCGACTCCGACATGGTCGGTGGGCAGGTTGCGGGTGGCGGTGTCCATCGCGACGCTCGTGCTCATGCCCTGGCCGAGGCCGAACAGCAGCAGGGGTGCGAGGATGCCGCTCCAGTACGTCGTCGAGGGGCTCAGCCGGCTCAGCCAGCACAGCGCCGCGGCGGAGACGAGCAGGCCGGTCACGCTCATGGCCCGGGAGCCGAGGCGGGACGCGAGGACGGCCCCGGACGCGTTGGAGCCGGCGATGATGCCGATGGCCATGGGTACGACGCCCAGCCCCGCCAGGACGGGCGACATGCCCAGGTCCTTCTGGAGGAAGAACGTCATGAAGAACACGACCGAGAAGTTGCCCGTGGACGAGGTGAACCGGTTGACGTAGGCGCCCACCCGGGCGCGGTCCCGCAGGATGCTCAGCGGCAGAAGGGGCGAGCGGGCGGTGCGCTGACGCAGTATGAAGCCGGCCAGTACCACGGTCCCGGTCAGCAGGGCTCCCAGGACGTTCGGTGAGGCCCAGTCCCCGTTCTCCGCGCACGCCAGGCCGTAGACGAGGCCGAGCAGTCCGGTCCCGGCCAGGGCCGCGCCGACCAGGTCGATCTTCGGCGGTGGTCCTTCACGGTGCTCGTGCCCGAGCAGTATCCCGGCGCCGATCGCGGCGGCCGCGGCGAAGCCGACGTTGACGTACATCGTCCAGCGCCAGTTCAGGTACTCGGTGAGGAGCCCGCCCAGGACCAGGCCGATGACCGCGCCCGAGCTGACGATCGTGCCGAGGATGCCGAAAGCGCGCGAGCGGGACCGTCCCCGGGGAAAGGCCTGGTTGATCAACGACAGAACGCTGGGAGCCAGCAGAGCCCCGAACGCGCCCTGGACGGTGCGTGCGACGACCAGCATCGTGAATCCGGTCGCCGCCCCGCCGATCGCCGAGGCACCGGCGAATCCGATCAGCCCGGCCACGAAGGCGCGTTTACGTCCGAACAGATCCGACATCCGACCGCCCAGCAGCAGCAACGCCCCGAACGCCAGCGCGTAGGCGGTCACCACCCACTGCCGGCCCGACTGGCCGAATCCCAGGTCGGCCTGGGCCGAGGGCAGCGCGACGTTGACAATGGTGTTGTCGAGCACGACCATCAACTGTGCGGAAGCCAGTACGCACAACAGCCACCACCGCCGGCTCGGAACGGGCGGCTCGGGCTCGTGGCCGCCCCGCGTGCCCGTCAGGGCATCGGTCCGGGCGTTCTCGGTCGTTGTCACCAGCACTCACTCCTCGAAAGACGTACGAACAAGGCATATCAACCCCGCCTGTACGCGGCGATGTGTGGGCGCGCGTGAGCGGGA
>CBFHCJ010000027.1:0-23511 GCA_965654005.1 uncultured Streptomyces sp.
TGCGTACCGGTCTGCGGATATGTGTGGTCGCTGGAATCGTCACGCTTGGCAGCCGGGGGGTCGCTTACGCCGGTGGGGGGGGCGGTTGCTCCGGGTTCTGCGGGCGCGGCGGGGGTGGCGGCGGGTTCCACGGGTCGACCGGCGGGGGTGGTGGCGGGTTCCACGGGTCGACCGGCGGGGGTTTCGTCGGCGGCTCCGGTTCGAGCTCCGGCGGGGGCGGCGGGATCTTCGGCGCGCTGCTGATCGTGGCTGTGATCGTGCTGATCGTGTGGCTGGTCAAGCGGCGGCAGAAGTCCGGGCGGGGAAGCGGCCTGAACACCGGCTCGGACCGGGCGGCCCACCGCAGCGACGAGCAGGCGCGCGCTCGCGCCCGGCAGGTCGAGGCCCGGGTCGACGAACTCGCCCAGACGGACGCGACCTTCGACCTCGAACCGCTCAAGCAGCGGGCCGCCTGGCTGTACACCACCGCCCAACGCGCCTGGACCGCACGCGATCACGCCACCTTGCAGCAGATCATGTCCCCGGCGCTCTACGGCAAGTGGGCCGAGGAACTGCACCACTACGAGTCGCGTGGCGAGACCAACGTCGTGGAGATCGTCTCGGGCCCGGTGATCGAGCTGGTCGACCTCGCCAACCGCACCGGCGAGGTGAACGACACCGTCACCTTCCGGATCAGCGCGACGCTCAACGACTACGTGGTGCGCGACCGCGGCGCGAACGCCGAGCGCAAGGACGGCTCGACCCGCCCCGTCGAGTACTGGACGCTGCGCAAGAGCCCGGCCAACGAGTGGATCGTCTCCTCGGTGGAGCAGGCGGCCGAGGGCGCCCACCACCTGACCGGCGCCATCGAGACGGACGGCTGGGACCAGAAAGCGGTCGCCCGGGAGGCCGTGCTGGAGGTGGCCGGGAAGACCTCGGTCCGAGGCGCGGGCGACATCCTCTCGCTCACCAACCTGTCGTGGAGCGGTGACGCCGACGCCGCGGCCGGCGACCTGAGCGTGCTCGACGGCCGGTTCGACAAGGCGGTCCTGGAGATCGCCGTCGAGCAGTTCATCGAGGAGTGGGTGATGAACGACGGCAGCCTCGACTTCACGTCCGTCCGCACGGTCAACCGGACCGTGATGCGCGACGCCGCCGTCGCGTCGATCACGGTGACATCGCTCGTGTCGCGCAAGCCGATCGTCTTCCGCGTCATGGTCCGCGCCGATGGCGTCTTCTACCAGGTCGACCGTCGCACCGAGCAGGTCCTCAAGGGCGACGCCCATCACCGCCGCCCACTCAGCTTCGCATTCGACCTGCGCCTGGACGGCCCCGAGGCTGCGGGCTGGACCGTGGTCACCGCCGACGTCGACTAGGGTCTGTTGCGACAGTGCTGGTCAGAGCCACTCATTGATGGCTGCGACCAGCACTGTCGCCTCGTAGCGCACGGCCAACTTGTCGTATCTCGTGGCTACCGCGCGGTGCCGTTTCAGCCGGTTGATGGCGCACTCCACCGCGTGACGCTCTTTGTAGTCCTCCTTGTCGAAGGCCGGCGGTCGGCCGCCCCGGGAGCCGAGCTTCTTGCGGTTACGCACCTGGTCGGCCTTCTCCGGGATGGTGCATGCGATCCTGCGTCTGCGCAGGTAGGAGCGGTTCGCGCGAGAGCCGTAGGCTTTGTCGGCACGGACCCTGGCAGGTTTGGTGCGCGGTCGTCCGGGACCGGTGCGGGGGCGCGGATGCGTTCGAGGACAGGGTGGAACTGCGGACTGTCGTGCCGGTGCCCGGCAGTGATCAGCAGCGACAGCGGCTTTTGCCCCTGCTCGGTCGCGAGGTGGATCTTCGTGGTCAGGCCGCCCCGTGAGCGTCCGAGGCCGTGGTCGTCCGGCTCGGTGTCGATTCCGCCGGGCGGCTCGCGCTGCAGATCCCTTTTTTACGCGCGCCGGCGGCGTGCTGGTGAGCACGGCAGACTGTCGAGTCCACGCTCACGTCCCAGGTGATCAGACCCTGCGCGTCGGCCTGGACCTGAAGGTGCTCCAGGATCCGCTTCCAGGTGCCGTCGCGCTGCCACCGGCGGAACAGGTCGTAGACCCGATCCCACGGGCCGTACCGCTCGGGAACGTCCCGCCACGGCGTGCCCGCTCGGGTCCGCCACCGTATCCCGTCGATCAGCTGCCGACGTGTCCACGTCCGCGGCCTGCCCGCCTTTTGACTTGTGATGATCATGGTGTGGCGCGAGGGGATCTGACGGACCGGCAGTGGGCTCAGTTGGAGCCGTTGCTGCCCGTGGGGAAGAGGTGAGGGTTTTTGCGAGGTGGGCCATGCCGTGGTCGATGTCGCGCGTGCAGGATTCGATCAGGCCGTCGGTGTCACCGCCACCGACACCACCGACCAACTGCCGCCCGACAAGGACCGCGAGCGTCGAGACTGCCTTGCGCCGGCTCTGCGAAGATCGGAGGAAAACTCACCATTCCCCGGTCACTGGTCGAAAGGGCAGGTCAGACATATCGTCCGGCAAGCGCGGAGCCATTTGCTACGGGCTCAAGAATGGCTACGCACTCCACATGCGAGGTCATCGGAACCATGTCCGGATTCCCTGGTTGGAGAAAACCGCAGGTGAGAGGGCCTTCCCCTGGCACCCGAACGGCCCACCCCGGGCCGGAGCGTCATATGAGCGTCACGGCCGCGCCCCTCTGACACCGTCATTCGCCCCCGTCCCGGCCACTCCGGCTGCCCTCCGCGATCGACGCCCTCCCGAGCCGACCGCCGAGGCGGATGGTCTGCCTACTGCCCTTGATCAGCCTGCTTCGGTCAAGGCTGCGTGCGCGGCAGCGAGGATCTCCCCGGAGAGCGGGGAGCCCTTGGTGGCCCGGGACAGGACCAGCGCACCGAACAGGATGCAGAGCCGGACGATGCCGTCCTGGTCGTCACCGGCCAGGAAATCGGCGAAGTCGGCCACCCCCTCGGCGTAGACGCGACGGGCCTCGTGCCCCCCGCCCTCGCGCGCAACGTCGGTGGCGAGCGCGGCGACCGGGCAGCCGTCCGCCGGGTCGTCGCGGTGCTCGACGGAGAGGTAGGTGTCGATCAGCGCCTGCTGGGCGGCGGCGCGCTGCCCGTCGTGCCGCTCGAGCCCGGCGCTGTGGCGTTGGGCAAGCTCGGCGAAGGCGTGGGCGGTGGCCTCGTCGACGAGCGCCTCCTTGGAGGCGAACTGCTTGTAGAAGGCGCCGTGAGTCAGACCGGCCGCCTTCATCAGGTCGGCGACGCTGACCTGCATGCCCTGTTCTCGGAACAGCCGGGACGCGGTGTCCACCACCCGCCTGCGATTTTCCTCCGCCTGCGCCTGCGATACGCGACCCATGACCACCTTCCTTTTGGATGTCGACTGGCATCTATTATAGACCCGTGTTTAGATTGACTTCATAATCTAATCCCTTGCGGGTGGGCCGACGGAGCCCGTTACGAGCAGGAGCGAGCATGGAACTGAAGAACGCGGTCGCGGTCGTCACCGGCGCCGATCGAGGCTTCGGGGCGGCACTTGGCCGCCCAGCTCGTCGAGCGCGGCGCGAAGGTGTACGGCGCGGCCCGACGCCCCGAGACGGTCGACGTGCCGGGCGTCATCCCGCTGCGGCTGGACGTCACGGACGAGGCGTCGATACGAGAGGCCGCGCGCGTGGCGTCCGACGCGACACTGCTGATCAACAACGCGGGCATCTCCACCGGCGCGTCGCTGATCGGAGGCGACGTGGCTGATCGGAGGCGACGTGGCTGAGGTGCGCCGGGAGATGGAGACCAATTTCTTCGGCCCGCTCGCCGCGACCCGGCCTTCGCACCCATCATCGAGGGCAACGGCGGCGGCGCCGTACTCAACGTCCTGTCCGCCCTGTCCTGGTTCCACCCGGCAGGACTCGGCTCCTACGCCGCGTCCAAGGCCGCCGCGTGGGCGCTGACCGGTGCCACCCGCGACGAGCCGGCGCCCCGCGGCATCGCCGTCTCGGCGCTGCACGTCGGCTATATGGACACCGACACGGCCGCCGGCGTGCCCGCCGATCAGAAGGTCGCCGCCGCCGAGGTCGCGGCCCAGGCCCTGTACGGCATCGAGACCGGCCTGCCCGAGATCCTCGCCGACGAGACCAGCCGGTACGTCAAGCAGAGCCTGTCCGCGGCACCCAGCCGAACGCGGACTGACGCTCACCCGTCCACCCCGGCGCGACCACCTTCACACCCCTTCGTACAAGGACATCTCATGCGTTACACGACCTTCGGCCACCGGACCGGACTGCGCGTCTCCGAGTACGCGCTCGGCACCGCGAACTTCGGCACCGGCTGGGGCGCAGGCGCCGAGCCGGACGAGGCACGCCGGATCTTCGACCGGTTCGCCGAGGCCGGCGGCACCTTTCTCGACAGCGCGGACGGCTACCAGTTCGGCGAGTCGGAGGAACTGACCGGAAAGCTGATCTCCGCCGACCGCGACCACTTCGTCCTGGCCACGAAGTTCACCCTCGGCGCCACCCCACAGGCGGACATCTCCAAAACCGGCAACAGCCGCAAGAACATGGTCGCCTCGGTCGAGGCCAGCCTGAAGCGCCTGAGCACCGACTACATCGACCTGCTGTGGGTGCACTTCCCCGACGAGCTCACTCCGATGGAGGAACTCCTGCGCGGACTCGACGACCTGGTGAGCGCCGGCAAGATCCACCACGCCGCGCTGTCCAACTTCCCCGCCTGGCGCGTCTCGCGCGCGGTAACCCTCGCGGACCTGAAGAACTGGGCCCCGATCGTGGGCATCCAGCACGAGTACAGCCTCGTCGAGCGCACCGCCGACCGTGAGCTCCTGCCCATGGCCGAGGGCCTCGGGCTTGGCGCCGCCCTGTGGTCCCCGCTCGGCGGCGGACTGCTCACCGGCAAGTACCGCAGATCCACCGAGGGACGCCTGAGCGACCTGGGCATGGTCGTCCACACCGAGAGCACAGGCCAGAAGACCGCCGTCGTCGACACCGTCCTGGCGATCGCCGAGGAGACCGGCATGACGCCCGCCCAGGTGGCGGTGGCCTGGGTGCGCGAGCGCGCCGCCCGCTCCGTGGCCACGCTCGTCCCGATCATCGGCCCGCGCAATCTCTCCCAGCTCGACAGCTACCTCGGCGCCCTCGCAGTCCACCTGCCCGATGAGCAGTACACCCGCCTGACCGAGGTCAGCGCGGTGCCGCTCGGTATGCCCCACGAGGGGATCGCCGCCTCCCTGGACCGCCTCCAGGGAGGCTCCGCCGGCAGCGTCACCGCCCCGGTCGTGCCGGTGGCCTGATGGGTGAACGCAGCTGAGGACGCGGTGCGCCCGCGCACAGCCAGAAAACAGCACAAACCGCCTCGTACTGAGAAATATACGGGGCGAACGGAGACCCCGACCTTTCACGGACGGGAAACGGAACGGAGACGACGATGAAGGCTTTCATGGTCGAGAACTACGGCGACCAAGCCGGGATGCGCGCCGCCGACATACCCGACCCCCAGGTAGGGGCCGACGACGTCCTGGTCAAGATCCACGCGGCGGGCATCAACCCGCTGGACCTCAGGATCCGCAACGGAGACTTCAAGGCGTTCATGCCCTACCGTCTCCCGCTCGTTCTGGGCAACGACCTCGCAGGGACGGTCGTCCGGGTCGGCCCGTCCGTCACCCGCTTCGCGGCGGGCGACGAGGTCTACGCCCGGCCCGACAAGAACCGCATCGGTACCTTCGCCGAACTCATCGCAGTCCGCCAGGACGACCTGGCACCCAAACCGGCCACCCTCACCATGGCCGAGGCCGCCTCCCTCCCCCTGGTCGCCCTGACCGCATGGCAGGCACTGGTCGAGCGGGCACGCGTGCAGCCGGGCCAGAAGGTCCTCATCCACGCGGGCGCCGGCGGCCTCGGCTCCATCGCCGTCCAGCTGGCCAAGGCGCTGGGCGCGCACGTGGCCACCACCGTGAGCACCGCCAAGGTCGACTTGGCCAAGGACCTCGGCGCGGACGTCGTCGTCGACTACCGCACCCAGGACTTCGAAGAGGTCCTCGACGGCTACGACGTCGTCCTCGACAGCCTCGGCGGCGAGAACCTCGCCAAGTCCCTGCGCGTTCTCAAGCCCGGTGGCATAGCCATCAGCGTCGCGGGCCCGCCCGACCCGGCCTTCGCCCGCGAACTAGGCGCGAACCCGATCCTCCGCCTGGCCATGACCGCCCTCAGCTTCACAGCCCGGCGCAACGCCAAGCGCCACGGTGTGACTTACTCGTTCCTGTTCATGAAGGCCAGCGGCGCCCAGCTGCGCGAACTCACCCCCCTCATCGACACCGGGAAGATCCGCCCCGTCATCGACCGCGTCTTCCCGTTCGAAGAAACGCTCCAGGCCATGGAGCACGTCGAAAAGGGACGGGCAAAGGCCGGCAAAGTCGTCGTCGCGATGACGTAAGGGCGGGAACGAGTCCCCGGCGCCAGTCACCTCCGACAACAAGAAGACCGTGCACACCCCGCTCGCCCCGCACACCACCTGAAAACCCGGTCATGAGCACACCGCCCAGTTCCCCCGCCCCGACGTCTTACAAGAACACGCCGAACCGCTCCGTGTCCGTGCGTGGCGTGACCTTCGCACCGGCACCGCGGGTGGCCTCCGGGCGGCCCACGCCTTCCGGGACCGGTTGAAGGGACGCACGGACGACCGCGACAAAGCCATCTCGCTCTCATCATTCCGCGCCCAGCTGAAGGCCATCCATCACTGGGGCCGCCAGGCACCGGCCGACCTGTCGCGCATCCACCAACCGGTCCTGGTGGCCAACGGTGAGAGCGATCGCATGGTCCCGAGCGTCAACTCGGTCGACCTGGCGGCCCGGCTGCCCCAAGGCGAACTCGAACCCCTCTACCCCGACGCCGGACACGGCGGGATCTTCCAGCACCACGCCAGATTCGTCCCGCGGGCGCTCGAATTCCTGGAACCGTAGCCAGGGGCAGCTGCGCGCCGCCCGGGAGCAGACGGCGCGCAGCGGTCGCGGCTACCGGTGCAAGATGTAGCGAACCCGACGACTGCCGTCGGCCAGTCGGACGACAGCGCCGTCCGGGATGAATCCCATGGCCCGGTAGAGGGCGTGCGGAGCCGGGTCATGATGGTCGAACGGGAAGGTGAGTACCTCGACGATCCCGCCCGGGCGTGTGAAGCGGTGCAGCGCCCCGTGCACCAACTCCCGGCCCACGCCCAGGCGACGGCTGTGTCCGGCGACGACCAGCCAGGCGATCTCCTGGCGCGGCCAGGTTCCGGAGAACAGCAAGCCGCCCGCCAGCGTGCCGGGCGGGCCGTGCTCGGGCCAGGCGGGTACGCACAACGCTGTCCCGCGGCCGATGTTGCGGTGCAGCGCGGCAAGGAATCCGGCATCGTGCACCAGCGGGCCGAAGTCCGGCTCGACTTCGGCGGCGAGGCCCAGCCAGGCCGGGACGTCGTCCGGCGTCGCCAGACGCACCTGCGTCCCGGAGCGTCCGTGCCGCGCGGTCATCGGTACGCCCGTGCCTGGGCTTCGAAAAGGCGCGCATACGTGCCTCGGTTGGTCATCAACTCGGCGTGCGTGCCGGACTCGACCACCCGTCCGTCGCTCAGTACCACGATAAGGTCCGCCGACCGGACCGTGGCGAAGCGGTGCGACACCAGCACGCTGACGCCCCCGGAAGCCGACGCGGTACGGCGGGCCGCGCCCACGTAGTGCTCGAAGAGAGCCTGCTCCGTCAGCGGATCCATGCTGGCGGTGGGTTCGTCCAGGACCATGAGCAGCGGTGCCTCCCGCATCATCGTCCGCCCCAGCCCCAGCCTCTGCCACTGTCCGCCGGACAGCTCTCGGCCGTCCGGGAAGCTCCTGCCGAGCCTGGTCGCCAGGCCATCGGGCAGCTCCGTGATCAGCTCCTCGGCCGCGGCACGCCGGAGCGCCGTGCTCACCGCACCGGCGTCCCCGGCTCGTGGAAGGTCGCCGACACCGACAGCCGTGCCGGCCTCGAGTTCGAGACGGGCGGGGTCCTGGAAGGAAGCGGTGATCGCAGAGTGCCAGGAACGGGTGGCGATGTCGCGCAGGTTCAAGCCGTCCGCCATGATCGTTCCCGAGGACGGCTCGTGCATCCGCAGCAGGAGTTTGACCAGAGTGGTCTTGCCGGAGCCGTTGTCCCCGACCACCGCTACGCAGGCACCGGCCGGAAGGGTGAGCCGGATGTCGCTCAACGCGTCGGCCGCGGCGCCGGGATAGCGGAATGACACCCGGTCCAGGGTGATCCCCCCGGACAGCCGTGTGGGGGCGTCGACCGCGCCGTCATGTGCGACGACGCGGGCGGCGAACCGTTCCAGCCAGACCAGCCGACCGATGGCGGTCGCCGCATCCAGCAGCTTGCCGCCTGCCTCCGCAAGCTGACCTGCCTGGCCCTGGGCCCGCATCAGCAGTGTCACAGCCATCAGCACCTGTCCCGGAGTCGCCGCACCGGCCGAGGCACGCCGGACAACAAGCACCAGACACACCGCGCACACGGCGGCCAGGGACAGCCAGCCGAGGCTCGCGGTCGCCGCTGCGGCCGTCTCGGAACGAATGACGGAACGGGTCACCGAGGACGCCAGCCGCCGATGCCGGCGCCGGATCTCCGGTACCAGGCCGAAGATCCGCAGCTCCTTGGCCGGGGCCACGCTCGACCCCAGGGCGAAGACCTTGTTCACCAGTCTCTGTCCCTCGGCCTGTCCTTCCTGCGCCCGGTCCCGGATCCGGCCGGCCCGCCGCTCCGCGAGCACCGGAAACACACCGGCGACCAGCACGAGGACAAGGGGCGGATAGACGGTCAGCAGCAGCGCGGCGGTGCCCGCGATGCGCAGCAGCGTCTGGAGCATGCCCACGGCCTGGCGCGGCGCGCCGTCGATGCGTTTGCGGTCGCTCTGCAGAAGGTGCAGCTGATCCAAGTAGGCCGGGTGCTCCAGGTGGCCGATGCCCGGCACGGCGTTGACCAGTTCGGCGACACGTACGGACACGAAGAGCACCATGCGCTCGGTGAGGTTGGCTCCGACCTGGGCCGACAGCATGGCCGCCACCCAGGTCAGGCAGAGTGTCGCGGCTGTCGTCAGGGCGCCGGCCGTGGTGGCCGCATGGTCGTGGCCGGTGAGCCCGTCGAGGAACACCTTGAAGCAATACGGATAGGCGACCGCGCTTACCGCGCCGGTCACCGCGATGAGGAGGGCCGCGGTGAGCCAGCCAGAGGCCGCTCGCCAGCCGTACCCGATGGCCACGCGCCCGAAGTCGGTGGTGCGTCGCTCCGGTCGGGCGTCCGTGTTCCGCGTGTCCGTCCTACTGCTCCGCACCGTTCGCCTCGCTTTCTCTGTCGTTGTCGTCGGTGAACCGGGCTGCCTGGCTGCGGAACATGGCGGCGTACGTGCCGTCGCGGGCGAGGAGTTCCCGGTGGCTGCCCTGCTCGCTCACCTGTCCGTCCTGCAGCACGCAGATGACGTCGGCCTGTCGCACTGTTGAGAAGCGGTGGGATATGACGAGCGTGGTCAGCCCGCGGGTGAGGTCGAGAAACCGCTCGTAGAACTCGGCCTCGGCCTCCGCGTCGAGCATGGAGGTCGGTTCGTCCAGGACGAGCACGGCTGCTCCGTGCTCGGCGGCGAAGAGGGCCCTGGCCAGGGCGAGGCGCTGCCACTGTCCGCCGGAGAGATCGACGCCGTGCGTCAGGTCCGGGGACAGCACGGTATTCCACCCGTCCGGCAGTTCGTCGATCACCTTGTCAGCGGCGGCGCGCCGTGCGGCCCGGTCTAGGCCCTCGGTGTCGTCCAGGTGCTCCATCGCTCCGAACCCCACGTTCTCCGCCGCGGTGAAGGGATAGGTGTTGAAGTCCTGGAACACCACGGCGAGCCGGCGCTGCCAGGCTTCGGCGTCGAGTGCGGTCAGCGGTACTCCGTCGACGGTGATCCGGCCGCCGGCCGGGTCGTGGAGCCGCCCCAGCAGTTTCACCAGGGTGGTTTTGCCGGCCCCATTGGCGCCCACGATCGCGGTGGCGCGGCCGGCGGGTATCACCAGGTCCAGGCCGTCGAAGACCGGCTCACTCTCCGTGCGGTACCGGAAGGTCACGTTCTCGAAGCGGATCTCCTGGGCGGGCGCGGTGACGGTATGCCGCCCCGGCAGAGCCACCGCTCGCTCCTGCAGCTCCGCCTCCAGCTGCTGCAGGTGCGGCAGTCCGGCGAGCATCCACTCCAGGGTGATGTCCTCGGCGCTGACGCCGCCCACCCCGCTGCTGGCCAGCAGAGCGGGCAGCAGCATCGCCAGGCGGCCCACCCCCACTTCGCCTGCCACCACGGCCTGGGCGATGACCCCGGCAGCCGCGAGGTAACACAGCAGAACAGCGACGCCCGCGAGCGAGACCGTCCGGTAGAGGCGCGCCCGGCTGCGCCAGACCACGCCGATACCGCGGAGCCAGTGGGCCCGGTAGTGGTCGACCGCCCACTCGCCGATACCGAAGATCCGCAGATCCTTGGCAGCCCCACGGCTGGTGGCAAGCGACTGGAAGTACTGGGCCCGGCGCATGACGCTCGCCTGGCCTCCCAGCGACTTGGCGTCGTCGGCGATGATCCGTCGGATGGGCCGCCGGACCACGACCCACAGCACGAGCAGGCCGAGCCCGAGCCACCAGCGGAAGCAGCCCACCACCACACAGGCACCCACGCCCGCCAGGCGGTCGCTGGCGATCCGCGCCATGACCGCGGGGGCATCGGCGGGAAAGTAGCTGAGCAGGGAGCCTTCGGCCATCGCGATGCGGTTCAGGACCTCGGGATCCTCCAAGTGGGCCACCCCGGTGGGCGTGCTCACCGCGGTCATCAGCCGGGCCTGCAGGTGGAAGGTCAGATTCGTCTTGACCACTTCGGCCAGCGCGCGCTGCCACGTGGCCAGGACGAACGACAGGGCCAATGCGCAGCCGACCGCGGTCAACGCCCAGGTCTCGCGCGCGCCCAGCCCCCCTCCCCGCGCCGCCGCCGGAACGGCTCCCACGAGGACACCGAGGGAGACGATGAGGACGGTGGGCACGATGCCGCTGAGGAGGGCCGACAGCCCGAGCAGCAGAGCCGTTGCCGGACTGGTGCGGGTCACCAGCCGCAGCGCGCTCCACCGCGGTGAGGCGGCGATCCGGCGGACCGGCCCTGGGTTGAGGACGCGGGCAGCCTTTTTCGCTGGGCCGGAAAAAAACAGCTGATACCGCCCCTTCGCCGATCCCTTCGGTCCAAATTTGCCGGAATTTTCGCGATGCGTCGACTCCTCTGAATCTGCTGTACCACCCACGGACTCTTCCGGCATTTCCTGCCGCAGGCCCGCCCTCAGGTCGCCCATACACTCTCCCGTGCGCCGTCGGTCCACTCGACAAAGTCCACCGTCAACTCCCCACCGATCCGGCACGGACACGACCGACGGCAGGGCAGCCAGACAATACGGCGTGCGGAAACAGAAGACCAAAGTCACATGGCAGCGGCGACCGGATTTACGGTAATAATCTGCGGACGTCCGACCCGGTGTGGAGAGGAAATTCAGTGACGACGACGTACGGTGGCGGGGATCCGGCGCTTCCTCCGGTTCTGCTGGATCCCGAATCCGGCCTGGATCGACGCGTCACACCCGGTCCGGTGTGCCGCGCGCAACTCCCCAGCGGTGCGCAGGCATGGCTTGTGACCAGGTACGACGAGGTGCGGTCCGCCTTGAGCGATCCCCATCTCGTACTGGACGCCCCAGAAATCAGGAAATCACTACTGGAACGCGGTGAGCTTTCCCCAAGGGCAGCTGAACGGCCTCGTGCCCGGCACCTCATGAACACCGATCCGCCGGAGCACACACGTCTGCGGAAGCTCGTGTCGCAGGTCTTCACACCCCGCCGATCAGAATCCCTTCGCCCGCTCGTCACGAAGACGGTCGCGGATCTCCTGGACGATCCCGGCATTCCGAGGTCGGAACCTGTCGACCTGGCCCGGCTGCTATCATTCCCGCTTCCACTGACGGTTATTTGCGAGCTACTCGGCGTTCCTCTGGAAAACCGGGATGACTTCCGTTCGTGGACCGAGGCGATCGTCTCGAATTCCACCGATGAGCAGTCGATCCGGGCGCATCGCGAAGCGATGGCAGCGATGGCTGCCTATCTGGGTGAGCTGATCATCCGAAAGCGGCGGGAACCGGGTGAGGATCTGGTCACCGATCTCATTGCCGCCCACGATGACGAGGATCGGCTCACCGGTGGTGAACTCGTCGTCATGCTCAGCTTTCTGCTGATCGCCGGGCACGAGACCACCTCATCGCTGATCAGCAACACCGTGCTGACCCTGCTGCGGAACCCCGGCCACCTCGCTGCTCTGTGCACCGACCCGACGCTGATCCCCTCTGCCGTCGAGGAGAGCCTGCGGTTCACCGGGCCCGGCTCGTTCAGCGCGCTACGGTTCACCACCACCGACGTCCGTCTCGGCGAGGTGGTCATCCCGGCCGGAGAGGCAGTGGCCATGTGCACGGCCTCTGCCAATCGGGACAGTGCGAAGTTCGCGGCGCCGGATGCGTTCGACCCCGCCCGTCGGGAGAACCCTCATCTCGCCTTCGGTCACGGTCCACACTTCTGCCTCGGCGCCGCGTTGGCCAGGGTGGAGGCTGCCGTCGCCGTCGTCGGCCTACTGGAACGCTTCCCTGGCATCCGGCTCGCCGTGCCCGAGTCGCAGTTGCGGTGGCGGACGAGTGACGTGCGCGGGCCGGTGGAGCTGCCCGTGCTACTGAACGGCTGACCGAGCCGCGGGGGGGGGCCCCCGGGGGGGGGGGGGGGGGGCGGGCCCGCCAGGGCGGGGGGGGGGGGGGTGGGGGGTGGGGGGGGCGGGGGCCGGTGGTGCGCCCGGGGCTACTGACCGGCTGCCCGCGCCGCTGGGCCGCCCCGGTGGTGGGCGGGGGGCCACAGCGACGAGCTACGCCTGTAGCGTCGCGATAGGCGTGTCCGGTGCGGTGAGCAGGGCCTCGGCCAACGCCCGGTAGGAGTCCACCAGCTCCGCCACGTACGCCTCCGTGTACTGGTCGGCCGCATAGCGGAACACCAGGTCCGCCCCCGAGGTTCGGGGAAAGACCAGCAGTTCCAGGTCGAACCGGCTGCCGGCGCCCTCCGGGATACGCAGCGACTCAACCTCCAGGCCGGCAAAGCGGATTCCGCCAGGGGTGGCCACCCTCGGCGGCACGGCGAGCATGTGGAAGACCACGTCCTGAGGCCCTTGGGCGCTGGAGGTACCCGCCCCCGGCGGCAGCGTCAGGTAGGGGAACTCCTGGTGCGCGAGTGCGCCGAGGACGGTGGTGCGGGTACCGCCGACCACATCGGCGAGGGTCGGCTTTCCGGGCAGCCGGTTGCGCAGCACTACCATGTTGGCGAAGAACCCGACGGTGTCGCGCAGTTCGGGCCGCTCACGGTTGGCGAAGACCGAGCCGAGGGAGAGGTCGGTCTCCCCGCAGGCGGCGTGGAGCACCGCGTAGAACAGCGACAGCAAGACAACGAACAGGCTGGTGCGGTGGCGTCGCGCCACCTGGCGCAGGGCCTCGGTCTTCTCCTCGGTCAGGGAGAACCAGGCGTTCTTCGCCGGGGGCCGGATGTGTCTGTCGCGGTACGGTCGCGGCGCCAGGGACGGCACGCGCATGCCCTCGGTGGCAGCACTCCAGTACGCCTCGTGCTCGGCAAGGAGCGGACCGCGCAGCCGATGCTCCTGCCAGCGGGTGAAGTCACGGTACTGCCACTGGACGGTGGGCAGTTCGGGCTCGGGCACGCCGAGTCCGCGGTTGTAGAGGGCGCCCAGGTCACGGCAGAGCAGCATGTTCGACCACGCGTCGGTGACCAGGTGATGCACATTGAGCAGGAAGACGTGGTCGTCTTCGGCGATGCGGTACAGGTCGGCGGTCAGCGGCGGGGTACGGGTGACCTCCACGTCGGTGGCCACACGCTGTCGTACCGCTGTCAGGGCCGCGTCCTGCGGATGGTCCGCCGTACTCAAGTCCGTTACGGGAAGGTCGGTTTCGGCAGCCGAGTGGACGGTCTGGCGCAGCGCCCGGTCCCGCCACCGGAAGCTGGTGCGCAGGGCCTCGTGTCTGGCGACGACACCGGTCAGCGCCTCCTTGAGCACGGTCGGCTCCAAACGGCCCCGCATCCGGTAGATGACCGGCACGTTCATCATCCCCGAGACGCCGCTGTAACGCTCCATGAGCCACAGCAGTCGCTGGCCGGCCGAGGCCCGCCCGCCGCCGTCGGAGGACGCCTCGCTCAGCTGCCCGGAAGGTTCTCTCATCTCATCCTCACAGGTGCCCGGCTGAGGTGCCTCAGCCCTCCGGAGTGGTGGTCGCCCGCCGGGGCACGTGTCCCAGCAGGCCGAGTTGGTCGAGTCCGTGCAGCACCACCGGGGTCGCCAGCCCGATGTGGCCGAGGGAGGAGACCACTTTGGCGAAGACGGTCTTCCGATAGGCCGTCATCATGTCGTTGGTCAGTGCGAACTCGCGTCCCTCGTCGGCGGGGACTTCCATCCGCTCCCAGACGTCACCGAGCAGGAAGCGCTGTCGCAGGCCGGCCGCGGCCTCGAGCACGAACTCCTCGCGCTCGGCCCGTTCGGCGTCGGTCATCTCCCGGTAAATGCCTTGTAGCGCAAGGATCCCGAAGGAGACATGCCGCGCCTCGTCACGTGCCACCAGCTCGGTGATCTTCTTGATCAGCGGGTCGTGGAACGTGGCGTGCGCCATCCGGAAGGCCGCCATCGCCAGCGCCTCGACCATGATCTGCATGCCCAGGGCCGTGATGTCCCAGCGCTTGTCGGTCAGCAGGTCGGTCAGGAGTCCGGCGAGCGCGCCGGCGATCGGGTACGGGTCAGAGATGTGTTCGGCGAGGTAGCGGCTGAACGCCTCCACGTGGCGAGCCTCGTCCGCCACCTGTCCCGCCGCGAAGAACTTGGAGTCCACGTCGGGCAGTTGTTCCACCAGGCGGGCGGTGGCCACCAAGGCGCCCTGCTCGCCGTGGAGGAACTGGCTGACCATGTACGCCTGGAACTGCCAGCGGAAGTCGTCCCAGGCGCGCCGTCCCCGAGCGGCCAGTGGGGAGCGGGCGAAGGCGTCGAGCCCCATGGCCGAGTCATCGGGCAGCTCCTGGCCGAATCCGACCGGAATGGACCAGTCGATGTCGCTGGCAGCGTTCCACTGCGCCGCCTTGCCGCGCTCGTACAGCGCGCGCACACGGGGGATGCGGTCCTCATAATCCCAGGTCAGCCGGCTGTGAACAACGGACGAAACGCGCAACGGCTCCATCGATGGACAACCTTTCCAATCATGCCACAGATGGGAGAAATGACAGGGGATCAAGCCAGCCTCAATTTACATCCCGCATTCGATCCCATTACCGCAAATATACCTTTGCCGGTTATTCTCTTCCCTCAACTACGTGACGGACGCGGAAAACGAGCAGCCGCACGTGGCAACCGGGGGAAAGGAATCTGGATGTCTGTCACCTTCCTGCGCCCCCCCATATGCGTCATCCCTGGAACGACCGGGATGCGTTTACCGCACGGAGATACACGATGACGAGTCCACTTTCCCAGCGACATGCCTCCGCCGACAGCGTACAACTACGCTACCGAACTACCGCCGGGCCAAGGGGCGGGAGCCGTCTTGGATTCGACTCCACAGTCCTCTCCAGAAGGAATGGACTGGCCTTTTCATCGCAGACTACCTACGAAGCTTGGCAGCGAGTCGGAAAACATCTCTTCCTGGTTACCGACTCATCGGCCTGGTGGCTGGGAGATTGGCTGATATATGGAGAGAGAACCTTCCCGGACCGCTATAAGCAAGCCATCGCGGAAACATCCCTAGAATATCAGACTCTCAGAAACTACGCCTGGGTCAGCCGCAAATTCAGCTTGTCCCGCCGGCGGGACAAGCTGAGCTTTCAGCACCACGCCGAGGTCGCCGGACTCCCCGAGTGCGAACAGGACGCCTGGCTCTCCGAAGCCGAACGGCACCAGTGGTCGCGCAACCAGTTGCGCCGCCAGATACGGGCAAGCCGTCGTCCCGCGGCCGAGGGCGGCACCCCGTCCGCCATCGTTTTGCAGGTACCACCGGACCGGGCGCAGGCGTGGCGGGCCGCCGCCGATCTGGCCGACTGTTCCTTGGAGAACTGGATGACCACCGTGCTCGACGACGCGGCGCGCACCCGCCTCCCCGGCACAGTCGCGTCCACCGCGGCCGACGCCGTTAACGCCACTGCGGACAGTGTGCCGGTTCTGTCCCTCCGTTCCTGACGCCAGCCTCCGGGGGCCGACCGTCCGGCACCGGACTCACCGGCTGCACTGCCGGTCGGGGGGCACCGGCCCGCAGGAAGTCCACCAAGGTCCGGTTCAAGTCCCGGGGACGCTCCAGGTAACCGAGGTGTCCGCACCGTGGCAACTCCAAGTAGTCGCACCCGGGGATGGCGTCGGCCAGCTCCCGGCACAGGTGGGGCGGGGCCACCCGGTCGTCGGCGAACGCCACCACCAGGCAGCGGCAGGTCACTTGGGCCAGCTCGGCCCGGCGGTCGCGGAAGTTCTCCGGCAACAGTTGGGCGTAGGCCGCCGCCTCGTCCGGTGGTTGCCGCGTGAACGTCTCCAGCCACACCGACGCACGGAATTCATTGTCGAGGGTGTGCGGGGAGAGATACCGCTGGGCCAGCGTCACGGCGCGGTAGGAGGGTGGCTGGCACACCCCGGATTCGACCAGGTCCTGGTGGGCTGTGACGGCTGACCGGCGGAACGCGTCCAGCCGGGCCGTGGTGGCCACGAACGCGCAGCCGGCGACGAGTTCCGGGTGGGTGCACAGCAGTTCCTGGGCGATCACCCCGCCGAAGGACATGGCCACCAAGGCGACCGGCTCCGCCGCCAGGTGCTCGATCATCCGAGCCACGTCATGGGACAGATCCGCCACCCTCTGCCTGCCCGGCGGGCCCCCGGCAAGGGCGGGCGCGGGTCGGTGATCGAAAGTGACCGTCCGAAAACCGGCTCGCACCAACGCCGGAACCTGGTAGGTGTGCCACACCCGGCCGGGCGTGCCCGCGGCGGCAAGAAGCACCACGGTCGGTCCGGTACCCCGGACTTCGTATTCGAGCGGTTCCACGGACACACTCACGGAGCAGAATCCTCCGGCTGCTCGGCGAGCAGTACGAGAATGTGGTCCTCAGCCTGCCCGAGTGTCCGAATATCGGCCAGGCTTCCGTCGTCGACCAACTGTAGCCCGAACTCGTCCTCGATGGAGAAGACCATCTCCATGAGTACCAGCGAGTTGAATCCCAGGTCCTCCACCAGCAGTGCACCTGGACGGACCACCGCATCGGTGTTGGGCGCGAGGTCAACGATCAGATTCCGCACCTGTTCCCGTATGACGTCATTGCTCGTCATAGACATCTAGAAACCACCTGGTCAGGAGAAGAGTTGAGAGAAGAAATGTGCAGCGAACGCTAGCAAGCACCGTCGGTGTGCGGGCGCCGACGGTAATCTCGCGCCGCGATCCGTCAGACGGCGAAGACGCTTATCACAAGGCGGAGCAACTTGGTACGAAACACCATGGGAGAGACCGTTTCAGTGAATACGACGCCTTACACACTGCTCGACTGGCTGGACACGCCGAGGACAGACCACGCCATCTCATTCAGTAAAGGCACGGACGACTGGACACGACACAGTTACGCGGAACTCGCCGCGGCGTCCCGCCGGGTGGCGGCTGGTCTTCTGGCCCGCGGAGTGCGCCGCGGCGACGTCGTGGTACTGATTCTGCGATCCGGCGAGCCGTTCGTCGCCTCGTTGTACGGAACGATGGCGGCCGGAGCCACTCCCTCTCCGGTGGGACCACCCTCGATCTTCCACGATGCTCAGGCATACCAGGAACACCTGGCACGCGTCGTGGCGATCGCCCGGCCTACTCTGGTGGTCACCGAGCAGCGCATCCACGCGACGATCGCCTCCGCCGTGCGGCGGGTCTGCGGCGCCGGGGTGGCGACCGTCCCATTCGAGGAGTTGCGGCAGCACGAGGAAGTGGAGCGGCAAAAGCCTGCGGAAGTCGGCCTGTTGCAGTTCACGTCGGGCTCCTCCGGCAGCCCGAAGGGTGTCGCCGTGCCGTTCCGAGCGCTCCAGGCCAATGTGGACTCCATCTCCTCGTGGCTGCGTCTGGAGCCGGACACAGGTTCTGCCCACTGGCTGCCGTTCCACCACGACATGGGGCTGATCGGCGGCCTGATCACTCCAGTCACCCACCAGCAGCGGCTGTGGAACCTGCGTCCGGGCGACTTCGTGCGCAGCCCCGCCCGTTATCTGCGGTGCGTCAGCGAACTTCGCCTGGAGATCGGCACCATGCCCAACTTCGGCCTGGAACAGGTCGTCGAACGGGTCGGCGCCGCGGAACTGGAGGGTCTCGACCTGTCGTGCTGGCGTGCCGTGGTCATCGGCGCGGAGCGGCTCAATCCACTGGTCTTCGAACGCTTCACGGAGCTGCTGCGCCCGTACGGCTTCCGCTCCGAGGCGATGATGCCCGCCTACGGCCTCGCGGAGGCCACTCTCGCCGTCACCGGCCTCGCCCTGGACCGGGCGCCCTCCTACCGCACCCTCGACGGTGCGCCCGCCACGCGTGAGGACATCGCACGCGGCGACGCAATGGTGGGCTGCGGCACCCCGCTGGCAGGTACCCGCGTGCGCGTCGTGGACGAGGACCACCGTGAAGTTCCGGACGGAGTGGCCGGCGAGATCGTGGTGTACGGCGACTCGCTGTACGCGGGCTACCGCACCGCGGAGACACCCGGTTCCGAGCCCTCGGCCGCCGGCCTGGACACGCCGGGCACCGGCGCCCCTGCCGAACTGCGCACCGGCGACGCCGGGTTCGTCGCCGACGGGCAGCTCTATGTGCTGGGTCGGTTCGGAGACGCGCTGAAGGTTCGGGGCGTCAAGGTGTTCGCGGAAGACGTCGAGGTCGCGGTCTGCGGCTTGGGCATAGCCTCCTACCAGGTGGCCGTCCTGCTCGGCAGCCACGAGGGCATGCCCGTGGCGGTGGCCGTGGTGGAGCGGCTCGATCCGGCGCTCGGCGACCGCGTGCGCGCACGCGTCACCGCCCTGACGGGCGACGCGCATGTGCTGGTGATCGGCGCACCACCCCGGACCATTCTGCGCACCACGAGCGGCAAGCCCCGACGACGCCTGATGTGGCGCGAGTTCACCGAGGGAAGGCTCGGTCCGGCCGTACCGCTGCCGGACCTGCCGGAACCAAGTCCGGAGGCGGTCGCCGGCGTCTCGGCCCGTCCGCTCGGCGCGTCGTGACAACCGCCCGCCACCCAAGCCGCCGTTCTGCAGGAGGCCCCGTCATGGTGACCGACTCGCGTTCCCTTCCCACTCTGGCCGGTCCGGGGGAACCCGCTCCCGGCGACAGCGTGCTCGACATCGTGCGGCACCACGCAAGCCTGCTCCCGCATGCCCCGGCGCTGCTGGTGCCGGGGTCTCCCCTGGTCTCCTATCGCGCCCTGGTCAGCGCGGTGGAGGAGACCTGCGCCGAACTTCGTAACCTCGGCCTGGGCCGGGCCGACCGGGTGGCTGTCGTCCCGCCCGAGGGCCCAGCAGGTGTCGTTGTGCTGCTCTCCCTGCTGGAGACGGCCGTGTGCTGTCCGGTCAACCCCGCCTTCTCCGGCTCGGAGTGCCAGGCGTTGCTGAAGGTGATGAATCCTCGGGCGGTCCTCGTGCCGTCGGGAATGGCGCGCAGCCTTCGGGACGCCGCCGACCAGTGCCGGACAGCGATCGTGGAGACCTCGGTCCCCACGCCGGGTGCCGCCGTGCGCCCGCGGCTGAGCGGGGTTCCGCTGCCGCCGGGGGGAGACCCGGGTGAGCACAAGGGCGACGCGCTCCTGCTGCGCACCTCGGGCACCACGGCGGAGGGCAAAATCGTGGCTCTGACCCGGGACAACGTCGTCGCCGCCGCCCGGGCCACGGTACGGGCCTACCGGCTCGGCCCGCAGGACCGCCGACTCAACGTGATGCCCCTGTTCCACGTGCAGGGACTCGTCGGGTCCATGATCGCGTCCCTGGTGGCCGGGTCGAGCGTGGTGTGCCTGCCTTCCTTCGACCCGGCGCAGACGCTGCGCTGCCTCGCCGAGTACGAGGTGACCTGGTTCTCGGCGAGTCCGACAATGCACCGCAAGCTGCTCGACCTGCGACCCGGCCCGCTGCCGCGGCTGCGCTTCGTCCGGTGTGGCTCCTCGGCACTTCCCACCGGCCTGCGCGAAGAGCTGGAGGCGGCCTACGGGGTGCCAGTGGTCGAGTCGTACGGAATGTCCGAGGCTCATCAGATCGCTTCGACGCCGCTGTCGCCCGCCCCTGCCGTCGGCGGCATGGTTCCGACCGGATCGCGGATCGGTGTGCTGCTCGGCGGTGCCGCCGACGGCCGGATCACCACGGTTCCCGGTTCAGCGGGCGAACTGGTGGTGAGCGGACCCAACGTGGCCCGCGGCTACCTGTGGCCCACCGAGGCCGACGGCGGGGGATTCGTCGACGGCTGGCTGCGCACCGGCGACCACGGCGTGCTCCAAGCCGACGGTTCGGTCAGCATCACCGGCCGGATCAAGGAACTCATCGACCGAGGCGGCGAGAAGATCGCCCCGGGAGAGGTCGAGGAGGCGCTGCTCAGCCATCCTGCGGTCGCTGAGGCCGCCGCGTTCGGGATCGCCGATCCGGTGTACACCGAGCAGGTGGCGGCGGCCGTGGTGCTGCGCGAGGGGGCCCAGGCCGCGCAGCGGGAACTGATCGCCCACGCCGGGGAGCGTCTCGCCGCCTTCAAGGTCCCGCGGCGTATCACGGTCCGCGGCGAACTGCCTCTGAATGCCACGGGAAAGGTGTCCCGGCGCACCCTGGCCGAGGAGTGGGCGGCATCGCCCCCGCAGGAGACGCCTGACGCGGCGGCCGCCCCACGCACCGCGTTGCAGGCCGCCCTCGCCGGCCTGTGGGGGTACGCGCTCGGCGTGGGGACCGTCGGGGTGGACGAGGACTTCTTCGCTCTCGGTGGCGACTCGCTCTCGGCGGTGTCGCTGCTGTCCACGGTGGAGACGGTGCTGGGGGTACGGCTGTCCCCGCTGGCTCTCTTCGACACGGTGAACACGGTGGAGGCGATGGCCGAGGCCGTGCTGGCGCTGCGTGGAGAGGCCGACGGCCCAGCAAAGTAGCACCGGCCCGCAAGAAAAAGCCCCTGTCGTCCCGGCAACGGATGGGACGACAGGGGCTTCTTGGTGCAGCTGGAGGACGGCAGGGCATTCCGTATGGGAGCCCACGGCGTCAGACGGTGTCCGTTTCCTGCCCGGCGCCGATCAACCCGGCCAGTCCGAGCGGGGTGGGGTGTTTCATGAAGTCGGCCGGGGCCACGGTCACCGACCACCGGTTGCGGACGGTGACGAGCATCCGCAGCATCAGCGGCGAATCGCCGCCCGCCAGGTAGAAGTTGGTGTCCGGCAGGGGCGGTGCGCAACCCAGCATCTCCCCGAAGAGCCGTGCGCACTCCCGCACCGGATCGTCGTCGGCCCCGGTGCTTGGGGCTGACGGCGACGGTGTGTTCGTCCGGGGGGCCGTAGCGCCGAGTTCGAGGGTGCGCAGCGGCAGGCGGCCGGCTGCCCCCACGGCGGTCCAGGCGTCCCGTTCCCAGAGCAGCCAGTCGGCCAGCCCTGCGGCTGTGTCCAGGACGTCACCGGCGAGGTAGGGCCGGGTCGTGGGCAGTTCGGCGGCGAGACCGCGGACGAGTGCCTCGCCCAGGGACGGCCGGGCCCGCACCAGCCACCCTCCGACGGCGATGGCCGTGGCCGGCCCGGCGGAAGCCCGGGGCAGATCCCGGAACGCGTCCGACACCAGGCGAATGGTCTCGCCCAACGCCTCCTCGACGGCAGCGCCGGCCGCCGGATCCCCGCCCGCCGCGCGGTGCAGCAGAGCACAGGCGCGGTCATGGGGGTCGTCAGGCGCGTTTGTCGCACTGCCCGACAGGGTCCGCCGCGCGAGGGCCGCGGCGCCGCACCCGGCGTCGTCACCGAGCAGGCCGGCCGCGGGTCCGGCGGCCCACTGAATGCGAGTCCCGATGCTCATGGCCCAGGCCCCGCCATCGGCGAGCCGGCCGCGGCCGAGGGTCACTGCTTCGTCGGCGAGGACGGCAACCCCCCGCAGCCCGGCGGACGCGGCCGCGTCGCACAGCGCCGCGGCGGACGCGTCGAGCCCGTCCAGGTCACCCATCTCCGTCACGATCCAGCCGGTGACCGGGCCGGCGGCGAGGTCGGCCAGTCGACGCACCGGTGCCGCCCAACGGTCGTTGGCGGTGGACGGCCGCGGACCGCTGCATTCCGCGACGCTCGCACCTGTACGGACCCGTAGACGAGTCCCCGCCCCGTCTACGCAGAGCGCGAATACCGCGTCGGCCGGTATCACGTGGTCTTCCCCATTCTGTGCGGTGTCAGGTGTTCCAGGCAGCGGCGCATCAGCGCGGGGTCCGGCCGCACCGAGGAAACCGTTCCCATGAGACGGCCGAGAACGTGCAAGGTGGTGTAGTAGTGCAGGTGACCGGGGTCTGCCTCGACACCGACCGACGCCAGCAGATGGGCGAAGACGTCCGGTTGTCGCTCCCACTCCCACGACATCCGGCCGTAGTCCAGCAACGGGTCGCCGAAGACGGCGAGTTCCCAGTCGGTGCCCACGATCCCGTGCCGCGCGCGCAGGAAGTTGCCCGGATGAGGGTCGTTGTGGACCAGCCGTGGCCGGTCGGCCGGCGGGGTCGGCAGAGCGCACAGCCGCGCCGTGGCGACGGCCGCGTCCGCCAGTCCAAGCCGGTCGAAGACACGGCCGTACGCGTCGAGCCGGGAACGCAGATATCCGTCCCAGCCGGAAAAGCCGCCGGGTGTGCCGACCCTGCCGAAGGCGGATCCCTCGATGCGATGCACCGCGGCGAGGTAGCTGACGACCCGGCGCAGTGCCGCGTCGTCCCGCTCGTGCACCTGCGGACCGGGCACGTGGCGGAAGACAGCGAACGGCTGCCCCGGCCCGTGGCGCGACCACAGCAGACGCGGTACCGCGACGCCCGCCCGGGTGAGAAGCCGCACCGCGCCGCACTCGGCCACGTTCCGCCACGCCTCGCGGTGTGCCTTGACAAACACGAGCGGGGGCAACGACCAGACACGGTTGGCGGGCGGCACCGTCGTCATGCGGCGGGCTCCGGGGCCGGGCCCGCGAGTACGTCCGCCACGACCTCGGCGACCTGGCCGAGGGCCACTTCGGTGCCGAACTCGACCGTGTAGGCCGGAAGCTGTGACAGCCGGGTGACGAGGGAGGCGGCGCGGACGGCGAGCTGCGTGGTGTCGCGGCTGCGAACGCCCAGCCAGTCCTCGACGTACACGGGGTCCACGGGGGTCATGCACTGCCGGCGCACGGCGTCGTGGACCATGGCGGGCGGCACCGGCGCCACCGTCACCCGCGCCGTGACGCGCCCGAACGGCTGCTGCCATTCGG
>CBFHCJ010000028.1:0-23464 GCA_965654005.1 uncultured Streptomyces sp.
CGCTTCGGCGAGGCCACCGCCACGGCCCAACGGCCGGTCGAGGCTCCGCAGGCGCCGCCCAGCGCACGCGAACAGCGCCACGCGCGGCTGCTGGAGGACCCCGACACGGTCATGCGGATCGCGCCGAAGAAGGGCTGGGCGCACCCGTACGCGGGCCGGACGGCCTCCCTGCCCCGCGTCGAGGTCGTACGCGCCGACACCGCGAACGCCTCGGGCGCCTACCCGTTCCTGCACGCCGCCTCCCTGCCCCCGGTCGGCGCGTACATCGGCCAGAACACCCTGACCACCGAGGCCTTTTCCGCCCACCCTGCGGCGTGGGTCAAGGAGGGGCTGTGCACCAACCCCAACGTCATGATCACGGGGATTCCGGGCTCCGGTAAGAGCGCCCACATCAAGGCCCTGTGCTTCCGACTGATGGCGTTCGGGCACCGCACCCTCATCGCCGGGGACGTCAAGGGCGAGTACGCGGCCCTGTGCCGCCACCTGGGGGTGGAACCGGTCCGCCTCGGCCCCGGCCTGCCCGGCCGCGTCAACCCGCTCGATGCCGGACCGCTCGGCACCGGCCTGGACCAGATCAAGGACCCGGGCGAGCTGCAGAACCGGCTGCGGGAGATCCACCGACGCCGGCTGACGCTGCTCAAGGCGCTGCTGGAGCTGCAGCTGCGCCGCACCCTGCTGCCGCAGGAGGAGGAGGCCCTCGACGTCGCGGTGCGCGAGGTCACCGGTGAGCTGTACGGGCAGACGCGGCTGGAGACGCCGACGCTGCCCCTGGTCTACGAGAAGCTCCGCGACCCCAGCGACGCTATGGCGGAGGAGCTACGGGTGCGCGACCGCGAGGTGCAGCGGGCCCGCGAGCAGATGGAATCCATCCGCTCCGCCCTCGGCGCCATGGTCAACGGTCACGTCGCCGGGCTCTTCGACGACCAGACCTCCATCGGCCTGGACTGGGACGCGCCGATCCAGAGCGTCGACATCTCCGCCTTGGAGCAGTACGGCGACGAGACGGTGGCCATGGTGCTCACCTGCGTCTCCAGCTGGGCCCAGGCCGCCATCGACCGGCCCGGCAACCGGCCGTGGATCGTGGTGCGCGACGAGCTGTGGCGGCAGATGCGCTCAGGCGGCGCCTCCCAGGTCAAGAAGATCGACGCCGACCTCCGGCTGTCCCGCGCAACCGGCACCATCCAGCTCCTCGCCACCCATCGCCTGAGCGACTTCGAGGGCGTCGGCGCCGCCGGATCCGAGGCCGTCAACATCGCCAAGGACCTCATCAGTTCCTGCGAGACCCGCATCCAGCTCGCCCAGGACACCCGCCCCCTGCGCCTCACCCGGGAGGCAATCGGCCTGACCGACGCCGAATGCGACCTCATCAGCTCCTGGGGTGCCGGACAGCGCGGACGCGCCCTGTGGAAGGTCGGCCGCGGCGGCGGCTCCCACGCCTTACAGCTGATGCTCTCCCACACCGAAGAACAGCTCTTCGAGACCGACGAGAAAATGGTGATCTGACGTGGCCGACAAGCCCGCAGGCAACGGGCTCGACGACAACACGCTCCTCGCCGCGTACGGCGCGGGCCTCACCGTCGCCCTGGCCGGGGCCGTGCTGCTCGCCGGACCGCTCGCCGCCCTGCTCTCCGGGCACGGATGGGCGCACTCCACCGCGAGCCTGCCTGAAACAGTGCTGCGCGCAGTGGTCAACGGCCCCGGCACGGTCTTCACCCCAGCCCCGCCCGCCTGGCTGTTCTACCTACTGGTGGTGGCGCTGCTTCTGGTGTTCTTCCTACTCCTGCTCAAAGCCGTCACCAAGCTGAACTTCGGCGCGCACACCGGTGGTGCGCAGTGGGGCGGCGCGAAGGTGGAACGCAAGCTCGCCGCTCCGCAGGACCCCACCCGGCGTGCCAACCGCATCACGGCCGGCCGCGGCATGAACACCAACAAGATCGTGGCCGCCCAGCCCAACATCAGCGCCACGGTTTTCGGTGTGCCCGGCTCCTCCAAGACCACCGGGCTGGTGCTGCCCAACGCCGCCGAATGGCAAGGCCCGTTGGTGATCACCACCACCAAGGCCGCCGACCTCGACATCATCTACGCCCGCCGCCGCGCCCTCGGCCCGGTCTGGGTGATCGCCCCGGCCGGGATCCCCGGCCGGGGGACCGACAAGTGGTCGCCGGTGGAGTACTGCACCGACGCCAAGGCCGCCGACCGCATGGCCGCGTGGATGGCCGAGGCCTCCGCCGCCGGCGACGACAAGCGGGCCGCGCCCTGGATCGACCAGGCCAAAAGCGTCCTGAAGGGCGTGCTGCTGGCCGCGAACCTCTCCGGCGGCGGCATCAACGCCATGCGCCGCTGGCTCTCCCTGGGCAAGGACGCCGTCGACCACGTCCGCTCGGTGCTGCTGCAGCACGGCTACACCGAGGTCGCCGACGACTACGCCTCCCCCTGGCTTCGGCTGCACGAGGACGGCATCGGCTCCATCCAGTTCAGCCTCAACGTCCTGGCCCGCGTCTACGCCGACGAGGAGGTCCGCGAGACCTGTGCCGGAACCGACTTCACCGTCGAGGACCTGCTGACCAAGAACGGCACCGTGTGCCTCATCGCGTCCGAGGCCGACGCCGAACGCTTCGCCCCGCTGCTGACCTCGGTCATCGCCTCGATCATCCACGGGGCCGAGGTCGCCTACAACGCCACCGGCAAGCCCCTCGACCCAGGGCTCGGGGTACTGGTCGACGAGGCGGGCAACATGCTGCGCTACCCCCGCCTGCCCAACATCCTCACCACCGGCCGCGGCATGGGCATCACCGTACTGACCGTGTGGCACGACCTGTCCCAACTGCGCGACCGGCTCGGCACGCAGAAGGCCAACACCGTACTGTCCGCGAGCGGCCTGCGTATGCTGCTGCCCGGCTGCGGCGACCTGGAGACCCTGCGCTACTTCTCCGGCCTGTACGGCCGCACGGAGACCATGCGCACCTCGCACGGCCGCTCCCGCGGTGAGTTGTCCACCAACACCTCACCCACCGAGACGGACCTCGCCCCGGTCCACTCCCTGCAGCAGCTCAAGGAGTTCACAGCGATCGCCCAATACTCCAACCAGCCTCCGATCAAGGTGAAGATGCGGCTGACGTTCCGTGACCGCGACCTCAAGCGGCTGCTGGCGACCCACCAACCGGCCGACGGGAACGAGCCGGTCAACCTGCACAAGGCAGCAGCGCCCGTGACGGAAGAGGCAGACCATGTCTGACCCCCTCGACTACCCCGCCTCCCTGTGGCCCGCCACACCGTCCGCGGCGCCGGAACCGCGCCGCTGGGTGTGGTCGGCCATGCCTCCTGCCGAACGCCGCACCCGGCTACGTGAGTTGCGCACGTGGGTGGAATGGCTGCGCCACACCGCGGAGCTGCACAACGAGATCCCCCCGTGCTGGTACCGCCATCGGTGGGTGAAGGAGCACCTGACCGCCCTGTACCTGGGATGGCTGCGCACGTACGAGGGCGAGCCGACACCGGGCCGCGACCTCGCCGAGGCCGAGTGGATCAACACGCTGCACGCGTTCCGCCCGTACCTGAAACTCCCCGCCTGCGTCAGCGGCCACCAGGAACCGCCCCCGCCTCCCCCGCCGAGCCCGGGCGCGGAAGACGAGTTCGAGATGTACTTGGCCACCTCCGCCGACACCACCGACCCCGCCCGGCACCCGGCCGAGGCAGAAGCCCGACGGATGGCCGCCGAACCGGTCCTGCCCCTGTAGCAGCCCCATGAAAGACTCCCCGCCCGAAGACCTGAAGGAGGAGCCGCAGATGAGCGATCAGGAATACGAGTACGAGTACTTCGTCGAGATGCACCGGGGCTATACCCCTGCCCGGAAGGACGGATTGTGGCGCCGTCGGGGAGAGGACACATGGGAGTACCTCTCCCTTCTCGACTGGGGATGGCACCCGGCCGGGGAGAACTACCGGGTGAAGAGCCCGCCCATGGCGAGTGCTCTTGAGCCGGTGTCGGCCGAGCGCGCGGCAGGGTTGGAGGCGGACCGGCAGGGCTGGGTCACGTACTGGGCGCTCCATCGCAGCGAGGTGCACTGGACGGAGGGAAAGCCGGCGATCACGGTCGTGCGACGACGCAGCAGCCCTGACCGTATCTTCGACGAGGTGTTCACCATTGACAACGTGTGGAGGCCGACAGCGACGATCTACGAGTTTCAGCACGGGCGGTCATCGAGCCTTGAGCATCTGGTGGAGATCGGAGTATCGGAGGCCGAGGAGATTATCCAGAAGCGTCGCGGAGTGTCGGGGGCCACTGAGCTGTGAGCGAGGACGTTGCCTGGCGGGGCGAGGGAGCGGAAGGCCACCTCAAACTGACAAACGCGCAGGACCAGGCTGTCCGGTCCATGTGGAACAGGGCCGCTGAGGCTCGCGTGGAGCTGGACAACACGATGCGAGGCCTGCGCGACGCCACGGCGCGACACGGCAGCGCATTGGTCGGTGACCAGTTAGCTGAAGGCAAGCAAGAGGTTGCGTACTCGCTGAAGGGACTCGACTCGCTCCGCCGCAAGGTTGCGGTTGCTCTGGAGAAGGGCTACGAGCTCGATGAAACCCTCCAGGACGTTAACGATCTCAACCGCTACACGCTGGCCTTCGAGCCGGAAAATTACGCGGTCGCCGCCCAGGAAACCTACGAGCGCCTCAAGTCGCAGGGGTATCAGCCCATTCCGGGCTCGGAGAAGAACACCTGGGAAGACCCCGCCTACAAGGGCCTGAACACCACATGGCAGCACCAGGCGACGGGGCAGAGGTTCGAGCTTCAATTCCACACCCCGGACAGCTTCAAGGCCAAGACCGACAACCACGAGCTGTACGAGATCGCACGCTCGGGCCACTTCGAGCAGATAGCAGCCGGGGACCGAGAACTGGCCAGGCAATACCACCAGGCCTCTGACGTGCTCCAGAACGAGCGCTACCAGAAGGTCGTCACCCCGCCCGGGAACGAAGTGCTCGGAGAGCGCAAGGTCCGGTCCATCCTGAACCATGACGTTCCGGCCGAGCGGATCGAGGAAGTCCGGGAGATGGAGGCCGAACTTCGCGCGCAGAACGCCAGGAAAGCGGCGGCACAGGCAGTGCCCCAGCAGTCCGGCGAGCGCGTGGAAGATCCTGGCACGGCCGCCCAGGAGCGCGTGGCGACCCGGCAAAGCGACGCCGAGGTTCCCAACCCGCTGGCGCTGCTGAGCGACGACTTCCTCGCCCGGCACCAGGCAGACCTGGCGAACGCCGCACAGGCCCTGACCGAACGCACAGTCACCACGGCCGCGACCGCCCAGCAACTGGCCGACCGCTACCAGCAGGACGGCGGCGAGACCGTCGCCCGCCTCACAGCCGCCGGAGCGGCACCGGAACTCATCGAAAGGGCCAGGACCGCGGCCACCGAGGACGTCGTCCACGCCCGCGAGGCGGCCCAGACCGTGCAGAACCAACTGAATGGCGTCAACAGCCGTATCCAGCAAGCTGCCCAGGAAGTCGAGCGCCGCGCCGGCCTGACCCCGCAGCAGCGTCAGGCCGAGCAAGCCGCCCGCCAGCAACACGCGGCACAGCAGCGCACAGGACAGCAGTCACCCGGGATCTCCCAGATGCCGACACCCGCACCGAAGATCCACGGTCCGCAGGGGCCTTCCCCCAGCGGAGCCTCGCTGTAGCACATGACTGGGTCGGAAGACCAGGCGGGCCTTCCGGCCCATTCGTCAGTCCCGCCCCGGCGCGCCCTCAGCGCAGCTTCCGCGCGACCTCCGTGGCCCAGTACGTGAGGATGTTCCGGGCCCCGGCCCGCTTGATGCCGGTGAGAGTCTCGAGGATCGCCCGGTCGCGGTCGACCCAGCCCTTCTCCGCTGCTGCCTCGATCATCGAGTACTCGCCGGAGATCTGGTACGCGGCCACGGGTACGTCGACCGCGTCCGCGACCCGCGCCAGGATGTCGAGGTAGGGACCGGCCGGCTTGACCATCACCATGTCGGCGCCCTCCTCCAGGTCGAGGGCGAGTTCGCGAAGCGACTCACGCCAGTTGGCCGGGTCCTGCTGGTACGTCTTCCGGTCGCCCTGCAGCGACGAGGCGACGGCCTCCCGGAACGGGCCGTAGAAGGCGGACGAGTACTTGGCCGTGTACGCGAGGATCGCGACATCCTCGCGCCCGATCTGGTCGAGCGCGTCCCGGATGACGCCGATCTGGCCGTCCATCATGCCGCTGGGCCCCACGACATGGGCACCGGCGTCGGCCTGCACCTGCGCCATCTCGGCGTACCGCTCCAGCGTGGCGTCGTTGTCGACGCGGCCCTCCGCGTCGAGCACGCCGCAGTGGCCGTGGTCGGTGGTCTCGTCGAGGCAGAGGTCGGACATCACGAGCAGTTCGTCCCCGACCTCGGCGCGCACGTCACGGATGGCGACCTGGAGTATCCCGTCCGGGTCGGTGCCGCACGTGCCGAGGGCGTCCTTCTTCGACTCCTCCGGCACGCCGAAGAGCATGATCCCTGACACCCCGGCCTCCACGGCCTCCACGGCAGCCTTCTTCAGACTGTCCCGCGTGTGCTGGACCACGCCCGGCATGGCCGCGATCGGCACGGGCTCACTCACGCCCTCCCGCACGAACGCGGGCAGGGTGAAGTCGGCCGGGTGCAGCCGGGTCTCGGCGACCATACGGCGCATGACGGGCGTGGTACGCAGCCGCCGGGGCCGCGCACCGGGGAAGGATCCGTACTTCGTCATGCCTTCTAAGCTACGCCCGCCACTCCTGTGCCTTTACCGACGGGGAGTCGGCCCCCGCTGCCACGGTCACGGCAGTCACGGCAGCGTCCCGGCTCGGGCGCCCGGAAGACGCGATTGCACTCGCCTTCGCAGTCCTGCATGGGGTACGGCAGGGACGGCTCGGCATCCCCGGACGGGGCGGCGGAGGGTTCCGGCGCGGACGGCAGGGGCGGCGGCAGCAGCTCCCGCAGGCGGTAGGCGAGGAAGCCGGCCGGATGCTTCACCAGGGCGGGAAGGTCGGAAGTCAGGGTGTTCTGCACGGCGGCCTCGCCGGCTCCGTTGTCGAACCAGGCGACGACCTCGGGGATCAGGCGTCGCACGTCCCGCCGGGACAGCGTGAACCGGGCGTCGGCACGGCGCAGACCGACGAGGAGGGACTCGGCCTTGTCATGGTGCTCGCTGCGGGGCGGTTCCGGTTCGGCGACGGCTTCGGGAGTCGGCGGTACGGGCTTTTCGGGGCCAGGCGCGTCTTCCGCGACGCATGCCGCTGTGGCTACGGGAGCTACCGGGGAGACCGGCGTCGCCCAGGTGACTGGTGCGACTGGTGCGACTGGCGTGACCGGTGCGACTCCCGCGGCGGGCACGACCGGCTCGTCCGGTACCTGCGCCGCCGCGAGGGCCTGGGTCAGCGCCGGGGCGTTGTACGCGTACGTGCGCGTGACCAGCCGACCCGCCTCCGTGCGCTCGCGCACCCGCTCCAGATAGCCGTATGTCTCCAACTCCCGCAGTGCGAAGGCGATCCGGTCGCGGCCCTCGGGGAAGCGGTCGGCGAGGCTGCGGATGTCGACGGGGGCGCTCTCCGGCAGCGACAGGATGTGGGTGGCCAGCCCGATGGCGGTCAGCGACAACTCGCGGTGCTGGGCGAGGTGGTTGCCGACGATCGTGTACCGATCGGGCTGGAACTCCCTGATGTGAGTGACACCCGAGTGGGTGGTGGTCCGCCGAACACCCTGATTCGGGCGCACAGCAGCGTTAAGCTTCGTCTCAGCCATAGGGAAGGGCTCTGCTTCCTCGTTGGTCAGGCCCTCGCACTGGGATTGCCGTCCCGGCGGGGGCCGATGCATGTGTGGGGTTGGTGCGGTTGTGGTGTTGCCTCGGGGTGAGACTGCCCGGCGAATTCACCGACGCGCCAGCCAGGTTGGCCGGGTTCACTCCTCTGGGTGACGTACGCGGGGTTTGGTCGGGTTGGGAGGGTTCTTTCCCCGCAGTTCTTTTCTTTTACCGCCCCGCGCCGCCGTCGCACAGGTCACCGCCTCCCGTGTTTCCGGGCTCCGGTGCCGGGCCCTCCGGGCAGGCTCAGCGGCACGGGCCGAGGTCGAGTTCCGCCCATACGGTTTTGCACGGCAGCGGCCCGCTCCGCACGCCCCAGCGGTCCGCCAACTCCTCGACCAGCAGCAGCCCGTAGCCGGACTCGGCGGGCTCCCCGTCGGTGACGCGGGGGCGGGCGGGCAGCTGGTCGCCCCGGGTGTCGGCGAATTCGATACGCAGCACCCCGAACGCGGTGACGGACAGCGTGAGGCGGAAGCTCCGCCCGGGGACGCGGCCGTGCAGGGCGGCGTTGGCCGCGAGCTCTGCGATGACGAGCTGGGCCGGGTCCAACGGCAGCCCCCAGGACCGCAGTTGCTCGGTTGCGAGCAGTCGGGCGAGACGGGCACCGCGGCGGGTGGCGGAGAGCGGCACAGAGAACTGGTGCAGCGGGCTGCGCGCAGCGGGCTCGGCGACAGAGCCGCTGGTGGGGGCGTTTTGACGATTCACGTCACCCAGCGTGTCTACGCATGCGTAGCCTGTGAAGGAAGGCGGCCCGTGCGGACGGCGACTGTCCGTGTGGCGTCCGGTTTCCGTCCGGGCCGTACGGGGTGACCGGGTACGGGCGGCCGTGGTTGAACCACGAAGGTCTCGACGGGAGGGCGGCGGATGTGAGCGACTGGGACGCGGGGCTGGAGGACGAAGAGGCCGGTGCCGTGATGAGGACCGTCCTACGGCAGCTGAAGCTGTGGCGGGAGGCGGCCGGCCTCACTCAGACCGAGTTCGGGGCGGCCATCGGGTACGGGGAGGAACAGGTCTCCTCCGTGGAGCGGGGACGGCGCATCCCCCGGCCCGAGTATCTGGACCGTGCCGATCAGGTACTGGGCGCGGGTGGCAAGATCGCGGCGATGAAGAAGGACGTGGAGGAGGTGCGGTACCCGAAGAAGGTACGGGACCTGAAGAAGTTGGAGGCGGAGGCGGTCGAGCTGTGCGCCTACAACAACTCCGTGATCCATGGGTTGTTGCAGATCAAGGAGTATGCGCGGGCGGTCTACGCTGGGAGTCGGCCACCCTTCATGGACGACGAGTTGGACCAGCGAGTGGCTGCACGCATGTCTCGTCAGGAAATTGTGAGCGAGTCGGTTGGGCGGCCTCTCTTCAGCTTCGTCCAGTGCGAGTCGACGCTGCGTCGCCCCATCGGGGGCAGAATGGTCATGCGAGCACAGCTGGAACGTCTGCTGGAGGTCGGCCAGTTCCGCAATGTGGATCTCCAAGTCCTCCCACTCAGCCGCCAGGAGAACTCTGGTCTCGGTGGCTCGTTCAGGCTACTCAGGCTCAGGGACGGCAGCACCGTGGGGCATGTTGAGGTTCAGGAGATCAGCCGTGTGATCGCTGACCCGAGGCACGTACAGGTCCTGGATATGCGCTATGGGATCATCCGGGCCCAGGCTCTCACACCAAGTGAGTCACTGGCCTTCATCGAGAAAGTGCTGGGAGACACATGATCGACACCCCCTCCTCCGATGCCGAACGAGAACTCGGGTGGATAAAAAGCAGCTACAGCACTGCTGAAGGGCCCGACTGCGTCGAGGTCGCAACCACTCCCAGGACCGTCCTCGTCCGCGACTCCAAAAACCCCCACGGCCCCCGCCTCACCCTCACCCCCACCGCCTGGGCTACCTTCCTGCCCTACGCCTCCGACCGCTGAGCGCGAGCGACGACGGGCCCTGAAGGAGCCGGCCCCCTGCCCCTTCCAGGGGCATTCTGCCAGCAATAGCAGCATTGCATGCAATGCTGCTAGAGTCGGAACATGACCGCAATTACGATCCGAGATGTCCCGGACGACATCCTGACTCCCGTGAAGGTGCACGCCGCCCAAGCGGGCCAGTCCCTTCAGGCATACGTTCTCGATCTGCTCGCCCACGACGCCGAGAAGCCCGCCCCACTCGCCCGGCAGGAGGGTGAGACCAGCGGGCAGAAGTTCGTGCGTCGTCTGCGAGGCTCCGGCACCGAGCCCGCCACCGCGAACATGAGCACGGACGAACTGATGGAGCTGCTACGCGGTGAGTAAGACGCTCGTTGACACGTCCGTCCTGCTCGATGTCCTCCAGCAAGACCCAGTGTGGGAGCCGTGGTCGGCCGCCAGACTCCAGGAGGCCATCGACGGCGGTGGCGCCGCGATCAACCCGCTCGTCTACGCAGAGGTATCCACCCGCTACGCGCGCGTCGAAGACCTGGACGCCGTCCTTCAGAGCGACCTGAACCGCGAGCCGCTGCCGTGGAGCGCGGCGTTCCTCGCGGGCAAGGCATTTGTCCGGTACCGGCAGAGCGGAGGCGCCAAGACCGCTCCCCTGCCTGACTTCTACATCGGAGCGCACGCGGCCGTGAAAGGGTACAGACTCCTCACCCGCAACAGGAAGGACTTCCGCTCCTACTTCCCGAAGCTGGAGATCATCTCTCCCGACGGCGAGTAGCCGCGGGCCGTGCCCGGACCCGTTGCCGGGTGGGGCACACGCATCATCAGGCCAACCCCTCCGCCATCTCCTCCGCCTGCTTCAGAACCCGTTCGATCGCATCGTGTTGTTTGCCCGGCGGGTAGCCGTGCTTCCGCAGCAGTCGGAGCACTCGGGCCATGATCCTGTCCCTGGCCTGCTCCTTCACCTTCCAGTCGACCGTGACGTCCTTCCGGATCTGCTCGTAGAGCTCGTGGGCGATCTTCGCCAGGAGGCTGTCCGCCATCTCCTCCAGCACGGACGGGTCGGCGGCGAGCGCGTCGTAGAAAGCGAGCTCGTCCTCAGTCAGACCGAGCTTCTTCGCCCGGCCACGGTCGGCTGACACCTCGCGCGCGAGGTTGACCAGGAAGTCCATGAACTCGGCAGCTGTGAGCAGGCCGTTGGTGTAGTGGTTCATGGCCGCCTTCATCTTCCTGGTGAAGGTCTCCTGCCGGGTGAGGTTGTTCGGGTGGGCGTCCTTGATCTCCTTCACCAGCGCCCGCCGCAGCGCCGCGATGGCAAGGTTGGGGTGCCTGCCGGTCTGGAGGTCGCGCAGCACTCGCTCGTCCAGGTGGGACAGGTCGGGCTTGGTCAGACCGGCGGCGTCGTAGATGTCCACCACGCCGTCAGTGGCTACGACGGACTCGTTGAGCTGGGCGATCAGCAGGCGCACGTCGGCTGCCGTGGCTAGGCCCTGCTCCGCCTTCTCGTCCATGGCGTACTTCTCGCGCGAGGTACGCACGGCCTCGAAGAAGCGGATGTCAGGGAGCAGATCCTGCACCCGTTGATCGGTCGGGCAGAGGGAGAACGCCTGCCGCAGAAGGTTGGCGTGGTACATGAAGCGCTGTCTGCGGGTGGCTTGTCCGGGCTCCAGCCCTCGCTCGGGGGCGATCAGGAACTCCAGCACCTCTGTCAGGGCCTCCCGGTAGGCTCCCGGACCGCCCGCATCCCGAATCCTCCGCCAGGGGCAGTCGGCGAGGAGTTCGTCGATGTGCTGGTGGCTTTCCCGAACCAGCTTGACGGCCTCGTGGAGGTCGGCACCGAGCATGGGGTGTTCCTGGTCCCGCTCGGAGTACTCCGCCAGGGCTTCCTTGATCTCCCGGATGACTCCCTGGAAGTCGACGACCAGACCGGAGGGCTTGCCCGGCCAGGTGCGGTTGACACGGGCGATGGCCTGCATCAGGGCCGCGCCACGCATCCGCTTGTCCAGGTAGAGGGTGTGCAGCGGCGGGGCGTCGAAGCCGGTCAGCCACAGGGACTGGACGATGACGAGCTGCAGTTCGTCCTTCTCGTCGGTCACCCGCTTCTGGATCTTCTTCAGTTGTGTCGGGGTACGGACGTAGTCGGCGACCTCCGGGCGGTCCTTGGCCGGATTGCCGGTGAACACCACCCTGATGCGTCCGGTGTCGTCGGTGAGCAGCTGGGACTGGGGGTCGCGGTCCCCGGCCCACTCCCGCCGGCGGCGGATGATCTCCTCGAAGAGTCGGGCGGCGATGAGCCGGGACGCGCAGACGATCATCCCCTTGCCCGGATAACCGGTGAGCTTGGTCATCTCCCGGCTCCGGGCGTCCCAGTGGTCGAGCAGCTTTCCGGCGAGTTCCCGGATCCGCTGCGGTGCGCCGATCAGGCTCTCGTACTCCCCGAACTGCCGACGCGCCTTGCGTTTCTCCTCCTCCGACAGGCCCTCTACCAATCCCTCGGCGCGGGCGTCCAGGTCGTCGAGGTCCGCGTCGGGGGGCAGGTCCACCCGCACGAGGTGCGGCTCGTAGAAGACGGGGACGGTGGCTTCGTCGTCGACGGCCTGGGTGAGGTCGTAGGTGTGGATGTTCTCGCCGAACACGCCGCGGGTGCTGCCGACGCCGTTCTCGATCGGGGTTCCGGTGAACGCGATGAACGTGGCGTTCGGCAGCGCGTCTCGAAGGTTGCGTGCGTAGCCGTCGATGAAGTCGTAGTGGCTGCGGTGAGCCTCGTCGACGACGACGATCACATCGCGGCGCGGTGAGATGAGCGGATGCCTGACGCCTGCTTCCCGCTCCTCCTGGTTGAGACGGAACTTCTGGAGGGTGGTGAAGACGACCCCGCCTCCGCCTTCCTGGCGTTGGAGCAGCTGCCGCAGCTGGCCCGCGTCGTCCGCCTTCTCCGGCGGTCCGGTGATCTTCTCCAGGGTCCGGCTGGCGGCGAAGGTGTCGTAGAGCTGGGTGTCCAGGTCGATGCGGTCGGTCAGGAGGACGAAGGTCGGGTTGGAGAGCTCGGGCGTCCGGGCCGCCTTGCCGACGTAGAAGAGCATCTCCTCGCTCTTGCCGGCGCCCTGGGTGTGCCAGACGACGCCGGCTCGGCCGTCGGTGGCCACGGCGGACTCGGTGGCGCGTACGGCGGCGTTCACCGCGATGTACTGGTGCGCTTTGGCGAGCTTGACCGTGTCGACGGCGCCCGATTCCGGAGCGGAGTAAGACAGGAAGTTCGCCACGAGATCGAGGAAGCGGACCGGCTCGAAGGCGCCGTACAGCATGCGCTCCAGGGCGCGCCCGTCCTGCCGTTCCTCCTTGCGGAGCATGACGTCGTGCTCGTCGGCGTGCCAGGGCGCCATGTGCTGCCGGGGCGTGAAGGGGGTGCCGAGGCGTGCGGTGATCCCGTCGGAGACGAGCGCGGCCAGGATGGTGTGGAAGGTTCCGGTGTCCTTCAGTTCGCGCCGGTAGCCCTGGATCTGGTCGTAGGCGGTACGGGCGCTGTCGTTGCTGTCGGCCTTCTTCAGCTCGACTACAGCGAGCGGAAGGCCGTTGACGTACAGCACGATGTCGAAGACGAAGGTCCGGTTCTTCGTGCTGCGCACCCGTACCTGGGGGGCGGCCACCAGGTCGTTGCCGTGCGGGTCGGCGAAGTCGACGGGACGGACGGTGGCGTGACGCTTGTCGCCGGTGGCAGGGTCGTCGTACGGGACGCGGACCCCGGCCGTCAGGTGCTCGTAGAAACGGTGGTTCTCGCGGAGGTCGTTCCTGGTGTGCCAGCGCAACAACTCGTTGACGGCGTCCTCGGCGACGTGGTCGGGCAGGCGCGGGTATCGGGCACGGATCGCCTTGAGCAGGCGGGGGCGGAGGACCAGGTCGTCCCAGTCCGTCCGCACCCCGTAGGCGGGCCCGAGCTCGGGCCCCGGGATGTGCTGCCAGCCGTACTCGGCGAGCAGGTCGAGTGCGTGCAGTTCCAGCTCCTTCTCGGTGAGCCGGTCTATGGGCGGCTCACCGGGCGGGTGGGCAGCGCCTGCGGTCATGCGACCTCCTCGACGGTACGGGCCGCGTCCTTGACGCGAAGCTTGCCGGAGAGGAGCTGGGGGAGGAGGGTGTCCCGGAGGTCGGCGAGGATGCGGTTCTCATGCTGTACATGCACCGCCATCGCGTCCAGCACGGCAAGGCGTTCGTTGACCCGTCCCACCTCGTGGCTTGGGGGCAATACCACAGGCACCTCACCCAGAATCGACGTGTTCAAGTTTGGCATTGTCGCTCCGACCGCGTGCTGTGCAATCCAGCCCTGGATCTCGGGCTCACCCAGGTAATAGCTAATGAACAACGGTTCCGTGGCCGACCCGACACGCACGCGCAAGCATCCCGTACCGCAGAGCCAACCGGCCTCATAATTCCGTACCAGCGCCCTACGTTTCACGTCCCCCCGACGCGAGTACACGATATCGCCCTCCGACAGGAGGTATTTCGACAACCTCTGGGAATCCGCCGCAGTGATCCGTGCGATGCCCTCTTCCGAGATGAAGTTGTCGCCGATGTTCTGCGGCATAACGCTCGGAATTCCGGAGTCCACATAGTCGGAGGCATGCAACTGACTTCCAAACGGGCCTGTTTGGATAGCGCCACTACCGCGTGCGCAGAGCGCACCAAGGCTCGTGCGTAGCCAGCCATGCTGGACGATTGGTTCACCACCCGTCAATGATGTGACTCCGCCCCGCACCCAGAGCTCCGCCATGACGGTGCCCGAAAGCTCACGAGCGGTGGAGGCGATCCGCTCGTTGAGAGCGATCTTGTCGTCCAGCGCACCGAGCACTTCGGCGATTGCATCCTGCTCCCGGCGCTCCGGCAGACAGACGTGAAACGCCTTCGCTTCAGGAAAGTAAACAGTTTGATGGGTGCTTCCGTGAGCGAACCTCCTCACTGTTTCTTGCTCGGCAAGAAACAGATAGCGCAGATACGTAGAGGAGATTCCCGGCCCGCACACCCAATTGACAAAATCCTGGCTTGTGGCCATGGTAACCCCCATGGCCACGACATACCCCACTGATGCTGTCCGCGACAAGCAAACGGCGCCAGCTGGAAGAAGCCTGGCAGAGGAATTAGCCAGCCCTTCGTTAGTGATCCACTGCTTCGTCTCGTAGATCACGCGGCCATGGTTTCCTGTGGCATCCCGAATGCCGATCCAGGGAACATCCCCGTTCCAGTATTCCGGCTTACTACGGCTGGGCGTATGGCCACTCTCCAAGCGCGCGACATCAGTGAGGCGAACCCACCGGAAGCCGTCGGACGTCGGACTAGCTGGATGACCAACGCTCAGGGCCCCTTGGCCCGCAATGACCCCAGTAGTGGCTGGCCGGCCGCCAGTCCTGGTCTCGGTCCTAGGCATCGACCCTCCCCAACTGCTCATCCACAACCTTCGCCAGCCGCTGCGACTCCGCGAACTGCTCTCGCAGCAAGGCCGTCAACCGTGCGATCTTCTCCTCCACCGGCTCCGCGTCCGGGTCGACCTCGGCCTCAGCCGCCCCCACATACCGCCCCGGCGTCAGCACGAAGTCGTGTTCGGCGACGACATCCAGCGAAGCGCTCACGCAGAAGCCCGGCACGTCTTCGTACGGCCCGACCCCCTCGACCCCCCGCCACGCCCGCACCGTGTCGCCGATCCGGTGGACGATCTCCTCCTCCGTCAACTCCCGCAGCGTGCGGTTCTTCATCACGCCGAACTCGCGGGCGTCGACGAACAGCACCTCGCCCTTGCGTCCACGCGCCCAGCCCGAGTGCCGTCCCTTCCCCTCCGCCAGGAACCACAGGCAGGCCGGGATCTGGGTGGACCGGAAAAGCTGGCCGGGCAGGGCGATCATGCAGGCCACCAGGTCGTCCTCGACGATCGCGCGGCGGATGTCGCCCTCACCGGACTGCTTGCTGCTCATCGAGCCGTTCGCCAGGACAACGCCCGCACGGCCACCCGGTGCCAGCTTGCTGATCATGTGCTGGAGCCAGGCGTAGTTCGCGTTGCCGACCGGTGGGGTGCCGTACGCCCACCGCTTGTCCATGCCGAGCAGTTCGCCGCCCCAGTCGGAGATGTTGAACGGCGGGTTGGCCATGACCACGTCCGCCTTCAGCTCCGGATGCTGGTCGTTGCGGAAGGTGTCGGCAGGCTCGTCGCCCAGCTTGGCCTCGACTCCGTGGATGGCGAGGTTCATATGGGCCAACTGCCATGTGGTTGTGCGCCGCGAGGAACTTCTCGGCCTGGACGAACATGCCGCCCGAGCCGCACGCCGGGTCGTACACCCGCTCGCCCGGTTGTGGCTCCAGGACCTCGACCAGGAGCTTGACCACGCTCTCGGGGGTGAAGTACTCGCCGCCTTTGCGGCCCTCCTTCAGAGCGAACTCGGCGAGGAAGTACTCGTAGACCTCGCCCATGATGTCCCGCGCACCCTTGCGCTTGCCGTCCTCGCCCAGCTGCTCCTGGAAGACCAGCCGGTCCAGCAGCTTCACCAGACCGGCGAGGCGTTCCTCGTCCACTCGCCCACTGTTGTAGATCTTCGGCAGCGTCCGGTTCAGTGCCGGGTTGAACTTCTCGATGGCGCGCATCGCCGCGTCGATGGCCTCGCCGATGCTCTGTCCCTCGATCGTGCCCTTCGCTCGCTCCAGGACGCTCTCCCAGCGTGCGGCGGGTGGTACGTAGAAGATCCCCGATCCGGTGTACTCGCGGCGCTCCTCCAGGGTGGCGAGGATGTCGGCCTCGCTCCAGCCGCCCTCCTGCCGCAACTCGGCCTCCAGTTGCGCCCGCTTCTCGGCCATGGCGGCGGAGACGTACTTGAGGAAGACCAGGCCCAGCACGAAGTGCTTGTACTCGGCGGCGTCCAGGCTGCCGCGCAGCTTGTCCGCCGACGCCCACAGCACCTGCTTCATGTCCTGGGGCTCGACTGTCTTCTTACGTGGCGGCACGCTGCCTCACTTTCTTTCGTGTCTCTGGTGTTTCTCGTCGCGCGTTGCACCGGTCGAAGTCGCCGTACTCACCGTCGTCCGGCCATGGCGCTCAAGCGCTGCCAGGTCTGCGGCGCAAGGCCAGGTCCCCGTCCGCGACCCCCGCGGCCAGCCGCCGGGCAAGGGTGTCCAGTGCCTCCAGTTGCCGGCGCACTTGTGTACGGTGCCGATCTGTCTCGGCCAGGATGGCTTCCAGTTCGGCGATCTCCTCGGGTGGGAGCTCCGGCAGATCCATGTCCCGCACGCTCACCCTGCGCACCAGGGAGCCACTGCCGCGCTGCTGGTTGCGGGGGGCGGCGAGCATCTGGGCGAGCGGGTGCGGGCGCATCCACAGCTCCTCGGACCGCACCTCTCCGGCCAGGTACTTCCGGTACGCCGCGATCCGCAGTCCCTGAACCGGCGCCAGCAGAACGCATCCGCCCGCTTCGTCGACGCGCGTGCAGACCCCGTGCTCGGTGAGAAGAAAGATGTCGCCGCGCTCGGTCGTCGCCGCCTGCGGATACCGGGCCAGGTCTTCCAGCGCGATTCGCCGCTGGCCGAGCGGCAGCGCGCCGCGCATCTCCTCCCGGCCGATGACGATCAGGCCGGCGTCCCCTATGTCCGACTCGCGGATCCGGTGCCCGGCCAGCAGCCTGAGCTGGCCTGCCCGAAGGTGCTCGCCGACCTTGCGGTGCGCCACCTCAGCGTCCCCAGGCCGCCTGGCGACTCCGAGACTGCCGATCCACTCCTTCAGCCGGGGCAGAGCGACGGCGGCGTCACGTCGCGCGTCCAGGGTCGCCGAGAAGTGGTCCAGGCCCTGTTCCTTGGAGGCGAGCCGGTGCGCCGGCAGGACCGAGCGGCCGTCCAGAAGGGCTTCCGCCCTCGGCCCGGCGGCCGACACGGGGAAGTACCCGGCCTCCTCGTCCACTGGTGACCGGCCGGTGTCCAGCACCTCGGCGACGTACGCAGTCCACGCGCCGCCGACACGGTGGGCGATCCGGTCGGCGTCGACCAGCAGTACCCGGCCCCGGTCCTCCGATGCCCCTTCGCCGCGCAGCACCAGCAGTGCATGCTCCGCGCCCGTGCGGAACGGGTGGATCCGGCGCGGCAGTTGGATGATGGCGGCCACCGCGTCGCGGCTCAGCAGCTCCTCGCGCATGCGCGCACTCGCTGTCGGCGTAGTGCCGCGCGGCCGGCTAAGGGTCCAGGACGGTACGACGACAAGACCCCGGCCGCCGGGGTTCAACCGGTGCACGGCCTCAAGGGCCCAGCCCAGCGGACCACCTTCGTCGAACTCTCGCTCCCCGGCGGCGTAGGGCGGATCGGCCAGTACGAGATCTGCGGACGAAAAGCCCCGGGGCTGTTCCGGGGCCAGATCCAGGTCACGCTGCTCCCAGAGGCTCAGCGTGTCCAGTTCCTCAGCACGGGCACAGATGTCCACAGCTGTGCCGGAACGCGCGAAGAGTCGGTACAGGAGAATTTTGCGACGCAGCGGATCGGGCTCCACCGCGACGACGCCCCCTCCTCCGCTGATGCTGTCCATGGCGAACAACAGCTCACCGGTGCCGGCGCACAGGTTGATCACCGACGGGTAGTCCGGACCAGCCCACGCCGGTCCCACCGGGCCGGCCAGCGTGCTGATCAGCTCCGCGACCGCTGGTGGCGTCGTGTCCATCGCCAGGTCCGACTCCAGCCGCTCGGCCAGGCCCAGCACGGTGTCGGCGGCGGCACCCGGCGTGCCCAGTTCCTCGACGAGCTCCTGGACGACACGGACGACTCGGGGATCTGCGTTGCCCGCGTCCTCCAGGAGTCCTTCGGGCAGGAGCTCCGGGGGCCAGTCGCCGCCTGCCCCAGCCATGGCGCACGCCACGAGCGCATCCACGATGAGCTGGTCCGCGGATCCCACTTCGTGGCGCAGTGCTACCAGCCCGCGCAGCCTCAGCCCACGCCGGAACCGTTCCCCATAGGTAGGGGTGTCGCCGTCCTTGCCGGGCTCCGCATCCGGGATCGGGCGATGGTCCAGCCAGGACGCCACCTCCTCGGCGTCGAAGAGGGGCTTGCTGTCGCTGCCCCCCGCGGGATCGGGGAAGGGTCGGCGCCGGTCACCGCTCGTACGAAGGACCTCCTTGGCGAACCGACGCCGCCAGTTGCTGACGGTGGGGCGGCCGACCTCGGCGAGCTCCTTGATTTCGCCGAGCGAGACCAGCGAAGACGATGGCCCCGCTCCGTCTGCCGACGTGCCTGTCACCGCCATCTCACAACCTCACCGGTTCACGGCCCGTCAGCACACCACTCCTCCGCGCCAGCACCTCAGGCACCTGGCTGCGCTTCTCGTGCCGGTCGGCCGTCGCGGGAGACAGGTGGCGCATCAGAGTGAGGGCCGTACGAAAATCCTGGTCGAGGTGCCGGTGGAAGATACGCTCCTGGTGGGCAATGCGGTTACGCAAAGTACGCATGAGGTCGAACTGCTTGTGCAGGGTGTCGCGACCACCGCGGTGCTCACGGAACAAGTGCCTCAATGAGGGGTTCCAGTACTTCATCTCGTAGTTGCCGCCCCGTCCGCCCTTGCCGAGAAGACTGATCCAGAAGCCGAAGGACAGCTGGGCCACGACGTCGCACGCCTGGTAGGGACACCCGCGCCGGGCCAGCTTCTCCTCCGCAGCCTGGATCTCGTCACGCCCGTGCCAGTTGGGCTCGGCGCGCCGTACGCTCCACCAGTCCGCCTGCCCATAACGGCCTCCGAGCTGCCGGTGCACCATGTTCCGCAGACTTACTTCCAGGTCGCGCAGCGGACTCTGCAGGGCGCGCGCCACCTCCGAGTCCCAGGCATACAGGCGCAGGGCCCGGACCTGGTCACCTCCGCACTCGTCCAGAAAGGGCTGGAACCGCTCGGCGGAGATGGCCTCGATTAAGCGCGTTTCATCACCCTGCGTCATCATCGCTCTCTTTCGCGCTACGACACCGCGTGGTAGTGTCGTCGCCGTAAGCCTCGGAGTCCTGTCACCGCATCGCACACAGCCCGAGGCAGAGCCTGGTTGTTCGCCCCCGAGTCCGCCCGCTCAACTCAGGCGGACTCGGGGGCGCAACTGCTTCTAGAGCAGGGCCGGTTGAGGTCGCATCAACTCGACTGCGGCGCCCACGATCCACAGTAGTAGGCCCCGTACCCCTTGGTCAACAACTCCGCGCACAGCCCCACCGAGAAGCCCCCTTCTCACGTAGCTACACGCAATGAGAAGCTCTTGAAAACTTACTTACTACGTCGCAAATAAAAATGCCCCGTCATCCCGTTTGGGACGGCGGGGCTTTTAATGGCGGAGCGTATTGTTCGGCTGGCCTTTTTATTGTGCGGGCCTCCTTCCAACAGCTCCGTCGCACAGCTACGTCGTACGCCGCCTCCGCGCCCCCGGCCTCCGCTCGCTGGGCCGAGCGACCGGATCCCCGGCCTCCAGCGCGTCAGCGCGTCGCTTCAGGCCGAAGTCCGCCAGCGCCTCCGCCAGCTTGTGGACCGACGGCTCCGGTGCCATGACGTCGACCCGCAGGCCGTGCTCCTCCGCCGTCTTCGCCGTGGCGGGGCCGATGCAGGCGATCACCGTCACGTTGTGCGGCTTGCCCGCGATGCCCACCAGGTTGCGGACCGTCGACGAGGACGTGAAGAGCACCGCGTCGAAGCCGCCGCCCTTGATCGCCTCACGGGTCTCGGCCGGCGGCGGCGAGGCGCGGACCGTCCGGTACGCCGTGACGTCGTCGACCTCCCAGCCCAGTTCGATGAGGCCCGCCACCAGGGTTTCCGTGGCGATGTCCGCCCGGGGGAGGAACACGCGGTCGATCGGGTCGAAGACCGGGTCGTACGGCGGCCAGTCATCCAGGAGGCCGGCCGCGGACTGTTCCCCGCTCGGGACCAGGTCCGGCTTCACGCCGAAGGCCACCAGCGCCTTCGCCGTCTGCTCGCCGACCGCGGCCACCTTGATGCCCGCGAAGGCACGGGCGTCGAGGCCGTACTCCTCGAACTTCTCACGCACCGCCTTCACCGCGTTGACCGACGTGAACGCGATCCACTCGTACCGGCCCGTCACCAGGCCCTTGACCGCCCGCTCCATCTGCTGTGGCGTGCGCGGCGGTTCGACGGCGATCGTCGGCACCTCGTGCGGCACGGCTCCGTACGACCGCAGCTGGTCGGAGAGCGACGCCGCCTGCTCCTTCGTACGCGGGACGAGGACCTTCCAGCCGAACAGCGGCTTGTTCTCGAACCACGACAGCTGGTCGCGCTGGGCGGCGGCGGAGCGCTCACCGACCACGACTATGACCGGCCGGCCGCCGTCGGGGGACGGCAGGACCTTGGCCTGCTTCAGCGTCTGCGCGATCGAGCCGAGGGTCGCGGTCCAGGTGCGCTGCCGGGTCGTCGTACCGGCGATCGTCACCGTCATCGGGGTGTCCGGCTTGCGGCCCGCGGCCACCAGCTCCCCGGCGGCGGCCGCCACCGAGTCCAGGGTCGTGGAGACGACGACCGTACCGTCGGAGGCACCGACCTCGGTCCAGCAACGGTCCGAGGCCGTCCGCGCGTCCATGAACCGTACGTCCGCGCCCTGCGCGTCCCGCAGCGGCACACCCGCGTACGCGGGCACGCCCACGGCCGTCGCGATACCCGGCACGACCTCGAACGGAACGCCCGCCGCGGCACACGCCAGCATCTCCTCGGCGGCGTACGCGTCCAGGCCGGGGTCGCCGGTCACCGCACGGACGACCCGCCTGCCGCTCCGCGCGGCCTCCATGACAAGATGTGCGGCATCCCTCGACGCAGGGACACCAGCGACTGTTGACGCACCGTCAATGATCGCTGACCGAGGCGTGCCCGTGCCCGGATACGCACCAGTGGCGGGGTCCATGCCCGTGCCCGTGTCCATGTTGAGGACGGACACGCCCGCTCTGGCATGCGTGCGCACGACATCGAGCACCTCGTGCTCGCCGACGAGGACGTCCGCGTTCGCCAGCGCCTCCACGGCGCGCAGTGTGAGCAGTCCCGGATCCCCGGGTCCGGCACCGAGGAAGGTGACGTGCCCGTGTTCAAGGCCGGCGGGAAGGGTGGTGGGGCTCAATGTGCTCGCTCCCCCATAAGACCGGCCGCGCCCTTGGCGAGCATCTCGGCGGCGAGTTCGCGACCGAGCGCCATTGCCTGGTCGTGCGTCTCGGGCACGGGACCGGTGGTGGACAGCTGCACCAGCGTGCGTCCGTCGGGTGTTCCGACGACTGCGCGCAGGCGCATTTCCTTGACAATCTGCCCGTCGGCCTGGGGGTCCCCCCGCTCGAGCGGAGCCGAGAGCGGGGGAAGGTGGTCGGCCAGCGCGCCCACGGGGGCGCTGCAACCGGCCTCCAGGGCGGCGAGCAGGGACCGCTCGGCGGTCACGGCGACCCGGGTGAACGGGTCGTCGAGCCCGGCGAGCGCCGCTATCAGTTCCGCGTTGTCCGCGGAACACTCGATCGCCAGTGCCCCCTGGCCGGGGGCGGGCAAAACCATGTCGACCGGCAGGAAGTCGGTCACCTCGTCGATCCGGCCCATGCGGCCCAGTCCGGCCGCGGCGAGTACGACTGCGTCCAGCTCGCCGTCCCGGACGTATCCGATCCGCGTGTCGACGTTCCCGCGGATGGGGACCGTCTCGATGCTCAGGCCGTGGCTGCGCGCGTACGCGTTCAGCTGCGCCATGCGGCGCGGCGAACCCGTGCCGACGCGGGCCCCGCTGGGCAGGTCGGGGAACTTCAGGTCGTCGCGCGCGACGATCACGTCCCGCGGGTCCTCGCGCTCGGGCACGGCGGCCAGCGCCAGTTCCTCCGGCTGCGTGGTCGGCAGGTCCTTGAGGGAGTGCACCGCGAAGTCGACCTCGCCGCGCAGGAGCGCGTCGCGCAGGGCCGTCACGAATACTCCGGTGCCACCGATCTGGGCGAGGTGCTCGCGGGAGACGTCGCCGTACGTCGTGATCTCGACGAGCTCGACGGGCCTTCCGGTCACCCGGCTCACGGCGTCCGCCACCTGCCCGGACTGGGCCATGGCGAGCTTGCTCCGCCTGGTCCCGAGCCGTAGCGCCCCTTCCTGACGTGCTAGTGGGTCACTCATGCTGTGCCTCGGTTCTTGGCGTTCATCTCAGATTCGTTGTCGGCCCGGGAAACGGCGACCACCGTCTCGGGGTCGAGGTCGAACAGGGTGCGCAGGGCGTCCGCGTACCCGGCGCCGCCGGGCTCGGCGGCCAACTGCTTGACCCGTACGGTCGGTGCGTGCAGCAGCTTGTCGACGACGCGCCGCACGGTCTGCGTGATCTCGGCGCGGTGCCGGTCTTCGAGCCCGGGCAGCCGCCCCTCCAGGCGCGCCATCTCGTTCGCCACCACGTCGGCGGCCATCGTGCGCAGCGCGACGACGGTCGGAGTGATGTGCGCCGCCCGCTGGGCGGCGCCGAACGCGGCGACCTCGTGCGAGACGATGCTCCGCACATGCTCGACGTCGGCGGCCATCGGAGCGTCCGCGGACGCCTCGGCGAGGGACTCGATGTCGACGAGCCGTACCCCGGGCAGCCGGTGCACGGCCGCGTCGATGTCCCGCGGCATCGCGAGGTCGAGGAGCGAGAGTACGGGCGCGGGGCGGGGGGCCTCCACGACGGGCTCGGGACGGCGGCGCTCCGGGACCCTGCCGATGGTGGCGACGGTCGCGGCGAGTGCGGTGATGACCTCCGCCTCGGCCTCCGGGTCGAGCACGGCGCCGCCGGCGGCGCC
>CBFHCJ010000029.1:0-22714 GCA_965654005.1 uncultured Streptomyces sp.
CGGTGCAGGAGGAGATTCTCTGTGGGCTGTTCGCGGAGACGCTCGGCCTGCCTCGCGTAGGAGTGAACGACTCCTTCTTCGAATTGGGGGGGCACTCACTGCTGGCCATCCGCCTCCTCAGCAGGGTACGGGCACTCCTGGGTGTGCAGCTGCCCGTCCGTACTCTTTTCGAGACGCCAACCGTTGCGGGACTGACAACGCGGCTCGGTCTACCGTCGAGTCGGGATGCCAAGGGACTGCTCCTTCCGATCCGGCCCCACGGAAGTCGCCCCGCGTTCTTCTGCGTACATCCCGCTGGAGGCGTCAGCTGGAGCTACTCGCCATTGGCGAGGTTTATGCCTGCTGACTACCCGATATACGGCCTTCAGTCCAGGGGACTTGACGGGGTCGAGCAGCTTCATGGATCAGTTCATGACATGGCGGCGGACTACATCAAGGAAATGCGCACAGTTCAGCCATCCGGCCCGTATCATCTTCTCGGATGGTCCTTCGGAGGAATCATCGCACAGGAGATAGCGGTCCAGTTGCAGGATGAGGGCGAGCAAGTCGCGGCGCTGATCGTCATGGATGGATATCCATCCCGTCGGATGGACTCTGCTCCGGCCGGCAGCGCACCTGATCAGTCTGACGAAGCCGGACTGGCTGACGCGGTAGAGGCGGTTCGCCAAGGGGGTGGATTCCTCGTACAACTTTCCGATGAGGAGGTTGCAGCCGTCGCCCGCATCGTCGAGAACAACAGCCGCACGCAAAGGGCGCATACACCACGGAAATTTAACGGAGACCTTCTTCTCATCGTGGCAACCGAGGATAACCCGGACAGTGATTGTGCCGCGGAGAGGTGGAGGCCGTATATAGATGGAAAAATCTCGAACTTCGCCATCGCGTGTAAGCATGTGGATATGATGCAGCCCGAGATGCTTGCCCAGGCCTGGAAATCCATCTCGGACTGGCCGGGGTGGAGGACTGACTGAAGAACTTCCACATGCAATCCGCGAGTGATTCTCGAACCGGATGAGTGAGATGGGTGAGCTGTTGCACGGCAGCTCACCCATGTGCAGCCTGGTGATGCGGAAATCCGTGCGACGCGAAGTCTCCTTGGCCTGGGATTAGGGTCCGCCGACGATCGCAAGGGAAGACTCAGCAGGAAAGGCCCTGACAGCTTCGAAAGACACAAAGCCCGAGGTCAGGGCAGGTTTGGTGTCGGTCGACGCCGCTCACAAGGCCGTGTCCCCGTGCAGTCCACGTGGGCTGGGCGAGGAGGCGTGGATGAGGACCTGGCGGGCGCCGCGAGAGTCACCCCACGGCAGACCGCCATGGGTGCTGGTCCAAGTGAATTCGCCCTGGAACAGCGCCACTTGGCGGCGTCGCCGCACTCGCTAGTAGGTGTAGAAGCCCGAGCCCGTCTTGCGGCCGAGCCGGCCCGCCTCCACCATGCGCTGCAGCAGCGGGGGAGCGGCGTACAGGGGCTCCTTGTACTCCTCGTACATCGAGTTGGCGATCGAGGCGATCGTGTCCAGGCCGATCAGGTCGGCGAGCTTCAGCGGGCCCATCGGATGGGCGCAGCCCAGCTCCATGCCGTTGTCGATGTCCTCACGGCCCGCGATGCCCGACTCGAACATCCGGATGGCGGAGAGCAGATAGGGCACGAGCAGCGCGTTGACCACGAAGCCGGAGCGGTCCTGGGCGCGGACCGCGTGCTTGCCGAGGACCTTCTCGGCGAACAGCTGGGCCCGGCTGATGGTGCCCTCGGAGGTGGTGAGCGCGGGGATCAGCTCGACGAGCTTCTGCACCGGGGCCGGGTTGAAGAAGTGGATCCCGATCACATGGTCCGGCCGTGAGGTGGCGACCGCGAGCTTCACCAGAGGGATCGAGGAGGTGTTGGAGGCGAGGATGGCGTCCGGGCGGGTCACCACCTGGTCGAGCACCTGGAAGATCTCCGTCTTCACCTGCTCGTTCTCGACGACGGCCTCGATCACCAGGTCGCGGTCCGCGAACTCGCCGAGGTCGGTGGTGAAGGTGAGGCGTGCCTGCGTCGCCTCCCGCTCCTCCTCGGAGATCTTGCCGCGCTCGGCCGCTTTGGAGAGCGAGGTGAACAGACGGGTCCGGCCGATCTCCAGCGCCTCGCCGGTGGTCTCGGCGACCTTCACATCCAGTCCGGCGCGGGCGCAGACCTCCGCGATGCCCGCTCCCATCTGGCCGCAGCCCACCACTCCGACGCGCGCGATGCCTCCTGGGTTGTCCGTCACATCGTCTCCTTCGCTGATCCGCGGTTCCGGTAGGTCCGTCTGTGTCCGGTCGCCTGCTCCGATCGTGCACGTTACTTCCCAGTATCGATGATCGATCGTCCCGGTGGGAGCATGCTGTCCGCGGGAACGATCCGTGACGGCGCGGATCCGGAGCGTATGAAGGTGGGCAATGGGTCGATTGTCACGTCGGGCGTTCGCGGCGGCCGCGCTGTCGGTTCTCACCACGGGCGCGACGGTCGCCCCCCGGCACCGGCAGCAGTCGACGGAGATGCGGGGCATGTGGTTGGCGACGATCGCCAACCGCGACTGGCCCTCCCGCTCCGGCCTCACGGCATCCGCGCAGCGCGCCGAGCTGCGCGCCCACCTCGACGTCGCGGTTCGACGCCGGCTGAACGCCGTGTTCTTCCAGGTGCGCCCCTCGGCCGACGCGCTGTGGCCCTCGCCGTACGAGCCGTGGTCCCAGTACCTCACCGGCACCCAGGGCAGGGATCCCGGCTGGGACCCGCTCGGCACGGCCGTCGAGGAGGCCCACGCGCGGGGGCTGGAGCTGCACGCCTGGTTCAACCCGTACCGGGTCGCCACCCACACCGACCCGGAGCGGCTCGTCGCCTCGCACCCCGCGCGTCGGCATCCCGACTGGGTCGTGGCCTACGGCGGGAAGCTCTACTACAACCCCGGACTGCCCGAGGTCCGCGCCTTCGTCGAGGACGCGGTACTCGACGCGGTACGCCGCTACCCGGTCGACGGCGTCCACTTCGACGACTACTTCTACCCGTATCCCGTCGAGGACGAGGACTTCGACGACGACGACGCGTACGACGACCACGGCGACGACTTCCCGAGCCTGGCCGCCTGGCGGCGCAACAACATCGACCTGCTGGTGAAGGAGACCGCGGCCCGCGTCCATGAGATCCGGCCCGCGGCCCGCTTCGGGATCAGCCCCTTCGCGGTGTGGCGCAACGCCGGGACCGACTCCCGCGGCTCGGACACCCGGGCCGGGGTGCAGACGTACGACGACCTGTACGCGGACACCAGGAAATGGGTGAGGTCCGGCTGGCTGGACTACATCTGCCCGCAGGTGTATTGGTCGGCACAACCGCTTGACCAGCAGGTTCCCGCCAACTATTCAGTCCTTGTGCCTTGGTGGGCAGAGGTTGCGAAGGGGACTGGGACGCAGCTCTACATCGGGGAGGCCCTCTACAAGGCGGGCGACCCGGCACAGCCCGCGGCCTGGCAGGACCCGGCCGAACTGTCCCGGCACCTCACACTCGCCAAGAAGCACCCAGAGGTGCGGGGGCACGTGTTCTTCGCTGCCAAAGATGTCAAGGAGGACAAGATCGGGGCCATGGCCCGGGTGGTTGCTGACCACTACCAGCGGCCAGCGCTGACGCCCCGCTGACGGAGGGGCAGGTGAACCGCCCAGGATCGGATGGAGGCTCGATTTCATGACAGGTTTTCACATGCGCTTCACCCCGACCGGCTCCTCCTGGATCGACCAGGTGGAGCGATGGTTCGGCTTCCTGGCTGACTGGAAGATCCGCCGCGGCGCACACAAGAACGTGCAGGCTCTCGAGGCCGATATCCGCGTGTGGGTCAAGGACTGGAACGAGGACCCCAAGCCGTTCATCTGGACCAAAACAGCCGAGGAAATCCTCGACACCCTCGCCCACTTCTGCCAACGGATCTCCGGCGCAGGACACTAATGCCAGTTTCTGGTCCTCGTAGGCGCCGAACAGGGACATCGAGGCATGTCCCCATGGATCTGGGCGGTGTCGATGCCGAACTCCGCGATTGCCTGCGCGCCGACCGAGCCGGTGACGTCGCCCGCGGACACCTTCTGCGCACGCCGATGTTGTCGACGACTGGTGGCGGAACCGCAGCTCGGTGCCGTCGTCGCGGGTGAGGACCGCGCGGCAGCGGTACGAGCCGGCCCAGCCGGCCATCCGTGACGGTCCGCCGTGGATCGCCTTGATGAGGGACGGGGGCCTCAGGCGCAGTCGGCTGTCTCGTTGAGCGCGGTGCGCAGTTCGGTCGCGAGCGTCTCCGCCTGGGCAGCGGTGATGCCGTCCGCGCGCCACGAGAAGACGAGGTTCCAGCTCCCGTCCGGGGCGGGAATCGCTTCCAGCAGCAACTCGACGTCGGTACTTGGCGGGCGCACCCGCACGGGCTCGACCGTGACGTGGTCGCCGAGGGTGACGCGCGGGGGTTGTGCCTGCAGGACGACCCAGACCTGGATCCAGGGGTACCCTTGCTGCTGCCGTGTGAAAGCACTTGAGAGCTCGTCGAACGGGGTGTGTACGTGCTGAAGGCACGTCACCACACGGGTGACGACCTGGTCCAGGAAGCCCTCGGCGCTGCTGCCGAGCGCTTGTGACATCACCACGGTGAAGGGATTGACGAAGCAGCCGACGATCGGTTCCAGGGCCGGGTCGAAGCGGCCGCCGGTCACCGACCCGACTGAGAGCTCATCGGCGTCGAAAGTGCGTGCCAGTGCCCGTACGGAGCCGGCGAGCAGAGCCGCCAGGGTGGGTCCACCGCGGCGTGCGGCGGCTTGTGCGAGTCGCCGCACAGTCTTCGTGTCGAGGTTCAGAACCCGTTCGATGCGAGGAACCGGGCCGGCCGTCGTCCGTGCGGCAGGACGCAGGAAGGGTGCCGGGACCGCCGCCAACTCCTTTTCCCAGAAAGGAAAGTCATGGTCGGCCCAGTCCGCGAGGCGGGTCGACTCCCAGATGCTGAACTGGCTGTAGGACAGGGCTGGTACCACCTCGTGCGGTCGGCCCTCCAGCCGCGCCGCATACGCCCGCGACAACTCCTGCAGAAGAACCGACTCGGACCAGCCGTCGAAGGCGATGTGGTGCACGTGTACGAGGAGCAGCGACCGGTCCTCGGCCACCCGGCACAGTCGGACCCGGAGCGGGACCTGGTCTTCCAGCGAGAAGGGCGTCGCCCACCAGTCCGCCGCCAGTGCCTCCGCCAACTCCTGTGTCCCCTGGGTGCCTTGGGGGGCCGAGACGAACTCCACCACGAGTGCCGCCTCCTGCGGTGCGAGCACCCGCTGCACGGGGGCCTCGTCGAGGCGGGGATAGATGGTGCGAAGAACCGGGTGGGCCGCGACCACATCGTTCAGCGCCTCGCCGAGGACGTCGGAGCGCAGCGGGCCGGTCAGCGCGTATGCCAGCACGATCATGTGGTCCGTGGATCCTGGCGAGATCGTCTCCGCGAACCAGAATTGCTGTTGGGCATGGGACAGCCGTGCCTCGGCCGGGTCTGCGGAGCCGGCGGCGGGCAGGTGCTCCTGGGGGATGACGACCCGCGCGCAGTGGCCGGCGATCGCGCGCGGCGTACGCAGCCGGTAGACGTCGGACGCGGTCAGGCGGGCGCCGTGCCGGGCACCGACGCGGGCCGCGAGCCGGATGACGTCCAGTGAGTCGGCGCCCGCCCGGACGAGGTCGTCGTCCTCCCCGAGGTGTGCGATGCCCAGCAGTTCCCGGATGTCGTCCAGGACCGGGTTGCCACCGGTCGCCTGCCGAGACTGTTCTCCCAGCGTGTCCGCGCTCTGGCGCAGGAGCGCTTCCACGGCCTGGCGGTCGACCTTCCCGTTGCGATTGCGCGGAAGCCGTGTGACATGTTCGAGCCGTGTCGGCACCATGACGTCGAGGAGGCTGCGTGTCGCGTGTTGCTTCAGCACCTCGTAGTCGAGCGGACGTTGATGGGCTGTGGTGTAGGCGCCCGTGAGTCGGACCCGTCCGGTCGCCGTCTCCAGCGGCAGGACGCAGCAGGCGGTGACCTGCGGGTGGTTCTCCAGGACGGCCTCGACCTCGCCGGCCTCGATCCGCACCCCCCGGATCTTGAACTGGCGATCGGTTCGTCCCCGGTAGCGCAGCAGCCCCTCCGGGTCGCGCATCGCAAGGTCGCCTGTCCGGTAGAAACGCATACCGTCCCTGGTGAAGAACCGGTGTGCGGTCTCCTCCGGGTTGTCGGCGTAGCCGAGGGCCACGCCGTCGCCGCCTACCGCGATCTCGCCGATCGAGCCGTCGGCGACGGGCCGCCCGTCGGTGTCGAGCAGGACTACCGCGGTGCGGGGCACCGGCGTGCCGATCGGGATCTCGGTGCTGCCCGGCGCGATGTCGGCCGGGCGGATCACGTGATGCGTGGCGAGGATGGTGCTCTCGGCCGGCCCGTATCCGTTGATCACGTGCAGCTGCGGGAAGGTGGTCAGCACCAGGCGGGCCTGGGGAACGGGCACCCGCTCACCTCCTACGATCAGCAGGCGCAGGTTGCCGAAGAGGTCGATCCGCTCCTCCGCCAAGGCGCCGAACAGGGAGCTGGTGAGGAGGAGGCTGTTGACGCCCTGCCGCACGGCCTTGTCCAGGGCCTCCGCGTCCAGTGCCCTGGCCTGCTGGTCCAGCAGCACGCAGCGGCCGCCGTTGAGTAGCGGCGCCCACAGTTCGAGCGAGTGTCCGTCCCAGGGCAGCGGGGCCGCCTGAAGGAACACGGAATCCTCGTCGAGCGGGATGGCGCGGGAGTTGACCAGAGTGCGGATGGTCCCCCGGTGTGGGGAGAGCACTCCTTTGGGTTTTCCGGTGGAGCCGGAGGTGTAGAAGACGCTGGCCGTCGCGGTGCCGTCGTGCAGCGGCTCGGGGACAGGGGCGGTGCGTCCGAGCTCGTACAGGGAGGCGGGGGAGACGACGCGCGTCTCCGCCCGGTCCGGGCCGGCTTGGGTGCCGGACGTGTCGGTGACGAAGAGGGCCGTCTGGGTGCTTCGGACCGTCTCGTCCACCCGCCCTTGCGGCCAGTGTGGATCGATCGCCGCGTAGGCCGCGCCGGCGTGGAGGATGCCGAGCAGCACGGTCACCAGTTCCGGCGACCGTGGGATGCGGACCGCGACGTGCCGGTCCGGTGTTACGCCAAGTCGGCGTAACGCGGCAGCCACCGTTACCGCCCGCTCGTTCAGCTCGCCGTAGGTCAGCGTCCGCTCGCCCTGTTGGATCGCGACCGCGTCCGGCCTGAGTCGGGCGTGGCGGGCCACCACACGTTCGATGCGCTCGCCGAATGCGTAGGGATTCTCGCTGGCGGAGGAACTCATGGCACATTTATCCGTTCTGGAGTCGTCAGGCGTGGGGTTGCCTCGAGACCGGCGGCGCGGCCGACCGCGCACGGGCATCCACCGGGGTGGGCACGGAGCCGGCAGCGGTGAGGGTCACGGTGGCCACCTGGCCACCTGGCTACCGGGTGCGGGCTGAGACACGCAGGCGCAGCTTTGCCGGGTTCAGCGCGACACTCGCCACGGGGCGGACCTGCCGGCCGGGCAGGCCGCGCAGGTTCCAGCGGGCGGCGATGGTGGCCACCGACAGAACGGCCTCGGTGAGGCCGAACACGTCGCCGATGCATTTACGGGCACCGCCGCCGAAGACGATGAAACCGCTGCGTGGCGGCTGTGCGCGGTGCCGGGTGTCCCACCGGTCGGGGTCGAAGCGTTCGGGATCGGTGTACAGGTCGGCTCGGCGTTGGATGAGGTAGGGGCTGTAGACGACGGTCGTGCCGGCGGGGATCGTGTGGCTGCCCAGGCGGGTGTCGGTGGCGACGGTGCGGGTGACGATCCACCCGGGCGGGTACAGCCGGAGGGCCTCGGTGACGACACGGTTGGTCAACTGCAGTTCCGGCAGGTGCTCCCAGCCGGCCGGGGAACCGGCCAGCACGGTGTCGACTTCGGCGTGGACCTGCTCCTCGATGTCAGGATGTTGCGCCAGGAGGTGCATCGTCCATGCCACGGTGCTGGCGGTGGACTCCGCACCCGCGAGGAAGAAGGTGACGAGCTGGTCACCGATTTCCGTGTCGGTCATGCCCGACCCATGACCTGGGATGTCCTGATCGACCATGATGCGGTTCTCCAGCAGGGTCGACAGCAGGTCACCGCGGTCGGCGCCGTCGGCCCGGCGGTCGCGGATCGCATGGCCGACCGCTTGGTGCAGGCGGCTGATCGCCTGGTGGTAGCGGCGGTTGCCCGGCGTGGGGAGCCGGCTCCACAGCCGCGGCATGATCATCCGGTGGTAGCAGCCCCCCAGAACGGTGCCGATGTCGTCGACGGTCTGACGGAAGACAGAGGGCGGAAGCGCGTCGGAGAACACCGTCTCCGTCAGCGTCGTCAGGGTGAACTTTGTCAACTCCTCGTGGACATCGAGGATCTGGCCGTCGCGCCAGGAGGCGGTGACCGCGTCGATGTTCGCGGTCATCGCCCTGGCGTAGCCCGGCAGCCGTTCGTGATGGAAGCCGGGCTGGGTCAGCCGCCGCTGCCGCCTGTGCCGGCTGTGTGGACAGGTGGCCAGGCCGTCGCCGAGCACCTCCCGAAGTCGGCTGAACAGCGGTCCGCCTTTGTCGAAGGTGCGGTCGTCGATGAGTACCTGGCGCGTCAGCTCCGGATCACAGACCACCGTCGCGGCGGCGGGGCCGAGGCGGATCTGGACCAGGTCACCGTGAGCGGGCAGCGAGGTCAGGAACGCCAGCGGATCGCGAAGCAGCGGCAGGAGGTGGCCGAACAGCGGCAGGCCCCCGGGAGCGACCGGCGCGCTGCTGCCGGATGGAGATTTCACGGACATGGCGTGATTCCTTCGTATTTCGGGACCAGGGGTCTGGCGGCGCGGATCCCCGGTCAGGCCGGAACGGGCATCGGGGAGTGCCTTGAACGGGCCCGGGCAAGCGTCCCGGGTCTACTGCTCGGAGGCTTGCGAGAAGCGGTTGCGGTTCATGGGAGCCGGTGAGGATGTCGCGTTGTCCAGATCAAGCAGTGTCCATGGGGCTATGCAGACGGCCGCGCCACGTGCGCGCGGCAGCACCCGGGGCCTCGACGCCCAGCCTTCAAAACCGGCGTCTCATGCTCCCGGCGCTGACAGCGGCAGCGGAGCGGCGTCCAGAGGCATGCCCACGCCGTACCGTCCGGTGCGGTAGACCCAATCGGTCCACCCACTGATGAAGGGGCGGGTGGCCGAGTCGATGTACCGGCGCAGTTCCGGCCCGGCGAACCCCAGGACCTGTTCCTCGAGCAGCTGGTAGTCCCTGATGCCCTGGTCGTATGCCTCCGCGGCCGCGGCGAGTGCGTGCTGAGCCGAAACGCCGTCCCGCCGCCGCACGATCTCGGGGATGCTGAACGCGTTGGACTGCTCGGTCATGCTCTCCTTGGGGTAGGAAACGGCGTCGTTGAGCCAGCAGGTGACCGCGGCCGACAGCCAGACGAGCCGGTCCACCCGGGGGTCGCGGATCTCCGCCAGGGGGATCGCGTATCCGCCCAGGATCTCCTCCACCCGCAGGACGACGACCGGAAACGCGCTGAGCACCCTCATGGGCCGGTATTGTGACAGGCTGATGGCGTGGCGGGTCCTGGCGATCTGGGCTTCCCACAGGATCGCCAGCAGTGTCGAGTGGACGGCCTCACGCAGTCGTCCCAACTGGTCCGAAGAGGCCAGGGCAGTGGTGCGGCGCCACAGGTCCGCAAAGGACGCCACCAGACCGTGGGTCTGAGCGGGTGGGCGCGGGGTGGTCTGCATGATCACGTCGATCAGGAGGGGGAGCAGCCCGAGAGCCGCTGCTTCCTGTTCCGTGCTGTCGGGGTAACCGCCCCAGAAATCGTCCTGCAGGAACAACCACATGTTCCAGTCGTTCATCAGGCACAGTTCCTCGAATGCCAGGGCTGGGTTGGTGGCCGCAGTGGCATAGCCGCACATCAGACGTTTGTAGTAGCGATCGGCCTGCTCGGAAGTGGTGATCAGCCCCCAGCGTTTCACCCATTCGCTGGTGGCGCCGTCGAGACGATCCATGTGTGCGTTGACTGCGACGGGGAACGGTGAGCGCAGTTCAGGAACGCGCAGGTCCATTGGTGAGCCTTTCTGCCGGAGCCTTTGTCAAGTCGTGCAGGGGTGGCGCTCCGCGGGGTCGTCAGCCGATGGCCGGTCGACGCCCGCACGGAGTCCGCCGGGCGGCCGGGGAGCCGACCGCCGGATTACGGTGCCGGCGACGCGGTCAGGAGGTCCTCGCCACGGCGGCCTCGGCCAGTTGCCGCAGGGCGGTGGTTGCCGCGGGCGGGAACGGCCTGGTGTCCAGCACGTGGAGTGCCTGGGCGTAACGGTCGCTGATCATGCGTTCCACCTCCTCCTGGGCACCGGTGGCGGTGAGCACCGAGCGGACCCGGTCGGCGTCCGCCTCGTCGAGGTCAGGGCGGCCGATCAGGGCATGCAACGTGTGCAGTTGCCTCGGGTCGGCGCGCTGCAGGGCGAGGGCGACCAGGACGGTGTGCTTTCCGTCGCGCAGATCATCCAGCGACGGTTTGCCCGTCACTTGCGGTGTTCCGAAGACGCCGAGCAGGTCGTCGCGTAACTGGAACGCCTCCCCGATCGGCAGGGCGTAGGCGCTCAGGTGTGGGGCCACCCTGGCCGCGTCGCCCGTGAGCGCGGCTCCGATGTGCAGGGGGCGCTCGCACGTGTACTTGGCCGTCTTGTAGCGCACGATCCGCATCGCCCGGTCCACGTCGGGGGTGATCCGGCCGACGGCGGTGATGTCCAGGTACTGGCCGTACACCACCTCGTCGCGCATGAGGTCGATCAACGGCAGTACGGCGCTGAGCTGGCGGGGGGTGAGTCCGGCGGTGTGCAGGAGTTCATCGGACCAGGCCAGCGCGAGGTCCCCCACGAGGACCGCGGCGTTGGTCCCCACGCGCTCGGCGGTGGCCGCACTCCGGCCGTCCCGGTGGTGGTGGGCGAGCCGGCGGTGGAGGGTGGGAGCGCCGCGGCGGAGGTCGCTGTTGTCCATGACGTCGTCGTGGACAAGGGTGAAGGCGTGGAACATCTCCAAGGACGCAGCGGTGGCCAGAACGGGTGCGCTGACGCCCTGTCCACCGGCCGCCTGCCAGCCGATGACACACAGAAGGGGCCGCAGCCGTTTCCCGCCAGAGGCCAGGAAATCGCGCAGGAAGTCACAGACCTCGGCGGGCATCGGCCGCCCGGCGCCAGGGCGCGCCTTCATCTCAAGAAACGCATCCAGCAGATTGGTCACCTGGTCACGCAGGTCGGCTGCGTTCGGCGGCTCAGCAATGACAGCGGTCACGTTTCCTCCTCTTGGGCGCCTGCCGACTTCTGGGCCGGGTCCAGAAAATCGTCCAGCGGGGCATCGACGATTTGTGTCTCGGGCATGGTGATGATCAGGCGGTCCGCCGAAGGCCCCTGCCGTCGCCACGCGACGTGCCGAGGCCGACGCGGTGCCGCAACTCGACCTCGGGCGGTCGCAAAGGGGGCCGCAACCCGCTCGGCCGGGGTCGAGCAGAACATCACGCCGCAGGCCGCGGCAGACGTGCCATCCCCGGATGCGGGGCCGACTCGATGACGGCAACGTGCGGGGGCGGTCGCAGCGCGACGGCAAGCCGGCTGCCGTGCTCACGATGAGCGTTCCCGGAGCCTGCACGCGACCGTGTGATCGGTGAAGCTCCGCTTCCGGCCGACGCGCACTTTTCCGGCCGAGAAACCACCAGCGGCTCGATGGTCACGGCGCCCTGCTCGGCAGTCCATGGCCACCCGCGTCGGCGAGCGGCGGTGGTACACGGTCACGCACGGGTGTGGTGCCCGGAGCGGACGACCGCGCGGCGGTCGCAACCCGGGGCCGCCCAGTAGGCGTAGTGCCGGATGTCCGCCTCCGCCGTCAGCGTTGTGGCAACGGCCGGTATGCAGATGGGCGAGCCGCTGTGCGGAACGCCGCCGGTCGTGCCGCAGCGGAATCCGTCGCGGCACGGGGCGCACGAGGTGCTGGAGGCGTCATCGATGGGTGCCTTTCTTCCATGACCGCCGGAGTCAACGGGCGGCAGACGTGCGAACACACCAATGCAATGTCATTCAAATCGGTGGCCAGGACGACCGCAGGAACGTTAACGACGGCATACTCAGAGCGTCCAGCGGAGCACCCCTTGTCTACTGGGTTCCGGACAGCCAGAAACGCGTGTCTGACAGCCACCGAAAATATCCACTCACCTCGAATCTGCAGGGAGACCGCGTGGCATTAAATTCATTGCATGCCTGATATGTGGCGCATTCTTGACTGCGGATATCGGTGCCGTCCGGCTCAGGTTGGCGTGAAAACGTGCACGACGGGGGTGCCCCCAGGTCAGTTGTTGGTTGGGTGAGGCGTCCATCGAAGGCAGTTTGGAAGGCGTTGAGGGGAGCCTTCGTGCGCCGTGAGGTGCTGTTGATTCGAGTGTGGGTGAGAGACCGTGCGCCACGAGGCGCTGCTGATCCGTGTGGGGCACGGCAGCCCGCGGGCGGTGAACTCACCGAATTCCCAGGTCCCAATCGGCACCGTACCGTGGCGGAGCGTGGTGAGCCGCCCCTGGACGTGTGCCTCCGAGCGCCTGCGCACCGCCGGTTGGAACCATTCGCCGCGCTGTAGTCCCCCATCGCGGAGCTTCAGGCCGCGCCGCACGGCGCGGCGGCGGCGATGCGCCGTCACGAAGCCGCGGTGCAGCCCTCACAGCAACTGCCGGCCGCCACCGAGGCGTGTGCCACCGCGACAGCCGCGTACCACCGGCTGACAGCAAGGCAACCCCCGCACTCCTCGGACGACAGGGCCTTTCCGGCGTCGTCGTCGTGGTGGACCACCGAGCGAGACATCGGCTTCGCCGACTACCAGCTTCCGCCAATGGCCCTGCGGCCGGGCCGCGTCCTGGAAGCACGCGTGGCCCGCGGTGCGATGCTCGTCATCACAGGCCGTTCCGGCAGAAACCACCCTCCTCGCGTGAGCGAAGGCATCCCACCGCCTCGCTGGTCGGAGACGTCCAAGACTCCTCGACGCAGCCGGACACGCCGTTCCCGCCTTTACAAGACCGAGCTGATCAAGCCCCAGCGTGGCCGACTATGGCCCGATCCGTCACTTGCTCAGCGCCTGGCCCCGTCGGCCGCTGTGGTTGCGGGGGTCGGACCCAGGTGTGATCAATATGAAGAGAAAGGACCCCAGCTATGCCTCACCTGACACCGTGGGGGGCATGAAGGCCAACGCAAAGCTCGCATCGGTCCTCGCAGGCTCCGCCCTTGCGGTGGGCGTCGGTCTGGTGAACCCGGCAACGGCGTCGGCTTTCACTCCCATCCCTCAACGTGTCCACCCGGTCGGGCATGGTGGCATATCAGCCGTGCAGGTCGTCACCGTCAACGGCCTGCTCTTCCCGAACGCCCGTCAGGTCCTGCGCATTCAGCGCAGACGCCGCCTGTACGGGGCGAAGAAATGGTCCAGCGAGACCGTCTACGCCATCACCGACCTGCCCGCCGAGCAGGCCGACGCGGCCGAGATCGCCGCCTGGGCCCGTGGACACTGGATCGTGGCAAACACCGTTCACTGGGTGCGTGATGTCGTCTTCGGCGAGGACGAGTCCCAGGTCAGGACCCGCAATGCACCCGCCGTGCGCGCCGCCGCCCGCGACCTGATCCGCGGCGCGCTCAAGCTCGCCGGGTACGTCAACACCGCCGCCGGACGCCGAGCCCACACCGAACGCCACCGCCTACTTGCCCTCCACGGCATCACGTGATCAACCAGACATCCGAGGTGAACGCCGGGGCCCTGGGATGTTTGTGATGATGCAACGACGGCGTCTTCCGAGTCGCCCATACATGACTACAGAACCAACTGAGGTGACCTCCGTGTCTTCTTCCCACGCCCTCGAAACCATCGACGACATACGCCGCCGCTTCTTTCCTGTGCGGCTCCCGGGCGCGCGCAGCGGAGTCGGCCGGTGCGTCGACGAAGCGACGTTCCGGGAGGCGGTCGGACAGATCTACGCGTTCGTCTTCCCCGATCGGGACGCCTACCCGTACCGCCCCAAGTCGGAAGAGCTGGTCGCGGAATACCAGGGGCTCCATCAGGAACGGATCCTCATCGAGGACGCGGACGGAAAGTTAATGGGGTGGCTGAAGGGCCGGATGGCGGACCCAGACACTTTTTACCTGGGCACGAGCGGAATGCTGCCCGAATACCAAGCGCAGCGCATCGCCGCCCACTGCTACGCCAAGCTGCTGGAATATCTGCAGGCGCTCGGATACGAGCGTGTGACGTCCGAGCACCACCCGAGCAACCGCACCGCGATGATCTTGCAGCTCAAGCACGGATTCAGCATCGAGGGCATGAGCCTGGACGAGCGCTGGGGACCGATGGTCAAAATGGTGCGCTTCTTCGACAGGGACCGCCAGGCCGAGTTCGACCGGCGTTTCGGCTTCGAGCAGTACCCGAAGGGCGCCTGACCGTGCTCTCCACCCCCACGCCGCACATCTGGCCCACGGTTGGAGCCTGACCCACCGACAGGGCGCGCCGTCCGCACCTCCACCCCCCACTCAGTGATCCGATGGAGAATTGTGCACGTCTCCTACCTGCTCGCCACCGGCAGCAACGCCCTCTACGACGGAAAGTACAGTCAGCGCGGCCGCTACCACACGTACGGTCAGCAAAGCTTCGTCCTCGACCTGGTAAGGACGATGAGCCGAGCAGGCCACACCGTACGGCTCATGGTCGACGTTCCCTCCAGGTTCGCCCTGACCTCGACATTCCGCGGCATGGACTCTGTCACCGTGACGGACGAGATCGGTCCGTCGGACAAGACCGATCTGATCCTGGTCGACGAGGTGCACGACGAGATGCTGATGCAATTCGACGAGCACATACCGGCGTTCAGGATCGTCCACCACGCGGGACGCCGCTCGTCCGACTACCTCGTCTCGCGCTGCGCGCGCTTCCTGTGCATGACGGAGAACGCGCTGTCGCTGCAACGGAAGTACCTTCCCTGGTATCAGGCAGTCCTTGTCCACCAGGGCGTCGACCTGGAACGCTTCCCCGCCGTCCTCGGCAAGAGCCGCCCGCAGCGACCGCGGGTCCTGCTCTACTGCCGACTGGACGCGGGGCGCGAGGCCCTCCTCGGCCAGATCATCGAGAACATCGACCGCGAGGAGCTCCTCTTATATGTGGCGGGCGACGGTCAGGGGTTCTGGGAGATCAGCGACCGCTTCGGCAGCGAGATCATCCTCATCAACCATGTGCCGTGCCAGTCGATACCCAACCTGCTCGGGGAGATGGACGTGGTCATCTCACTCGGGCGCGGTGCGATGGAGGCCATGGCGACTGGGATACCGACCCTCTGCGCGGGCCACCGCTACGCCGGCCTCATCACGGCGGACAACATCGCCTCCCTCATGCGGTACAACCTCACCGGCGTCGGCAGCGACCGAGACCCGTCCCTCGTCATGACGGACATCCGTGAGGCACTGGGCAGTGACCGGCACGGCGTGCGGGCGCTGGCGGAGACGCGGCTGTCGGCCGACGCCTTCATGGAGAGCGTGTCCGACCTGTACGCACAGGTCGCCGAATGACGGGCGAGACAACGGACGTCACGTCGCGGCGCCCGGGGTACGCACGCCGGGCGGCCCACTCGGCCGGAACTGACCACGGGCGTTACCGGGGTGAACATCGCTTCGCTCTCGCTGGCTGCCCTGAGCGGTGAGGGCGTGCGCGGGCGGGCGATGCAGGCTCCTTACCCGAGGCTGCGGGCCCTGCTGCGGGTGGGTCGGGGATGCCTCGTACGCGGCGGACGAGTCCCGGGACATCAGGTTCTGCCTGCCTGATGAGGACGTGGCCTCTCTCAGTACTGGTCGTGGAGATCGAGGAATTGCTCGGGGACGGGTTCACGGCGGACGGGTCCGTCGCGTGTGAGCTCTTGACAGTCAGGACTCTTGCCCGCAGGTCTACTGGAGCATCGGCTTTGCCGCGGCCGACTACGCCGAACTCGTGCCATGGTGGGCGGGCGTCACCGACGGCACGGGCGTACGCCGGTACGTGGGTGAGGCGCTCGCCCTTGCCAAGCGTTACCCGCAGGCACGCGGGCATGTCTTCGCCGCCAGGGAGGTCGCGGCGGACCCGATCGGTGCCATGGCACGGGTGGTCGCCGACCACTCCGGGCAGTCGGCGAAACCCCCGCGCTGAATCCCTGCCGGTGCACTGTCGGGCCTCTGGTCCGGACTGCTGCCGTGCGACTAGTACCGTGCGACTAGTGCTGTCAGGACTACTGTCCGATCTGCTGCCCGACGTCCTTATGGCGGATCTCGGTGTCGGGACCCGGTGAGCAGACGCCTTCGTGTCCGTCCTGGAAGCGGACGCGGTACGGCGGGTTGCCGTCCGTTCCCATCACTTCGACGATCTCGCCGATCTTGTCGTGCTGCCCGACGATCCTGCCGTGCTGCACAAGCTTGTCGCCCACAGCTGCGCGCATCTGATGGGCCTCCTCATACGTGCGGGAGTATCGGTCCGTGGCCGTAAGTCTACGGCCGATGGCGCCGGCCCGCCCGGTCCGTGCGCCCTGCACCAGTTCAGCCCCGCGCCCGTTGCGTGACCGCGATGCATACCAGTACCGCGGCGGCCGTGAGCGGTGCGGCCGGAGTGAGGTGCTCGCCGAGCAGCAGTACCGACCACACCAGTGTGAGCAGGGGCTGCGCCAGCTGCAACTGGCTGGCCTTCGGGATCCCGATCGCCGCCATGCCCCGGTACCACACGACCAGCCCCACGAACTGGGACCCGGCCGCCACCCACAGCAGCCCCGCCACGCTGTGCCCGGTGAGGTGGACCGGCTCGTACGACAGCGCGAGCAGCGCGCCGGGCGCGGTGAGCGGGAGGCACAGCACCAGCGCCCAGCCGATGACCTGCCAGCCGGGCATGACGCGGGCCAGCCGGCCGCCCTCGGTGTAGCCCGCGGCGCAGATCAGCAGCGCGCCGAAGAGATAGGCGTCCGCACCGGTCAGCGCGCCGCCGCTTTGCTGCACGGTGAACGCGATGACGGCCGCGGCGCCGACCAGGGCGGCGAGCCAGAAGGTACGCGAGGGCCGAGCGCCGCCGCGCAGTGCCGAGAGGACGGCGGTGGTCAGCGGGAGCAGCCCGACGACCACGGCGGCGTGCGCGGTGGTCGAGGTCTGCAGGGCGAGGGTGGTCAGCAGCGGGAAGCCGAGCACCACACCGGCCGCGACGACGGCGAGCCCCGCCCAGTGCCGCCGCGCGGGCATCGGAACGCGCAGTGCGAGCAGACAGCCGCCGGCGATCACGGCGGCCAGCACGCTGCGCACCCCCACGAGCGACCACGGCCCGAATCCCTCGAGCCCCCATGCGGTGGCGGGGAAGGTGAGCGAGAAGGCGACGACGCCGAGTGCGGCCCGCAGGGTGCCGACCCGGCGGAAACGTGTCGTGCTCGAGGACGTGGTCCCCGGCCCACTCACCGCTATCGGACTGGGGTCAGTAGCGCTACTCTTTGCTTTCATGCAAGAGCGTAGCAGTGTCGGTGAACTGGCGGATCGGCTGCGGTCGGAACTGAAGCGCTACTCTCCCGGTGAGAAGCTCCCGTCGAGTCGTGCGCTCGTCGACCGGTTTCGGGTGAGCCCGGTGACCGTGTCGCGGGCGCTCGCGCAGTTGGCGGCGGAGGGGCTCGTCGTCACCCGGCCCGGGGCGGGTGCGTTCCGGGCCGAGCCGCGAGCGGCGTCCGTGGCGGTGGGGGACACAGCCTGGCAGGAGGTGGCGCTCAGCGCCGACGCCGCCACCGAACTCGTGCCGCGGAGCGTCGACGCCTCCGGTGTGGTGGTATCGCTGGCCGCGCCGCCTGCCGGGGTCGTCGAGTTCAACGGCGGCTATCTGCACCCCTCGCTGCAGCCCGAGCGTGCGATGGGCGCGGCGCTGTCGCGTGCCGGGCGCCGGCCCGGAGTGTGGGCGCGACCCCCCGTCGAGGGGATCGCCGAGCTGCGCGAGTGGTTCGCGCGGGGCATCGGCGGCGCGATCACCGCGGCCGACGTACTGATCACGGCCGGCGGCCAGTCCGCGCTCACCACGGCGCTGCGGGCGCTGGCACCACCGGGCGCCCCGGTCCTGGTCGAATCGCCCACCTACCCCGGCATGCTGGCGATCGCCCGCGCTGCCGGCCTCAGGCCCGTTCCCGTGCCGGTCGACGCGGACGGGGTGAAGCCCGCGCTGCTCGCCGACGCGTTCCGCGCGAGCGGCGCCCGTGTCCTCGTCTGCCAGCCGCTGTTCCAGAACCCGACCGGTGCCGTCCTCGAGCCCGGGCGCCGGCGCGAGGTGCTGCGCATCGCCCGCGACGCCGGAGCGTTCGTGATCGAGGACGACTTCGTACGACGACTGGTGCACGAGGACGCCGGGCCGCTGCCACCCCCACTCGCTGCCGAGGATCCCGACGGAGTCGTCGTGCACGTCTGCTCGCTCACCAAGGCCACCTCGCCCAGCTTCCGGGTGGCCGCCCTGGCCGCCCGGGGCCCGGTTCTGGAGCGGCTGCGCGCCATCCAGATCGTCGACACCTTCTTCGTCCCGCGCCCCCTGCAGGAGGCCGCGCTCGAACTCGTCGGCTCGCCCGCCTGGCCCCGCCATCTGCGTGCCCTGTCCGCCGAGTTGAAGCACCGCCGGGACACGATGACCGCCGCGCTGCGCCTGCATCTCCCCGAACTCGCGCTGCCGCACATCCCGTCCGGCGGCTACCACCTCTGGGTGCGCCTGACCGACGGCACCGACGAGTCCGCCCTCGTGGCGGGCGCCCTGCGCGCGGGCGTGGCGGTCACCCCCGGCCGCCCCTACTTCAGCGCCGAACCGCCCGCCGCCCACCTGCGGTTGAGCTTCGCGGCCGTCGCGGGGGCGGGGGAGATCACGGAGGGCGTACGGCGGCTGCGCACCGCCTGTGACCAGGTGCTCCAGCGCTAGGGGGCTTGCCGCCGAAAACGGTTCGACAACACCGAACCGACCTGCGAGCCTCCCGCCATGAACGCCAACACCGACGCACCGCGCCTGCCCGACGGCTACGAGTTCTCCGCCGACCCCGCCCGCATCGACGTCGACCGCACCCACCACTGGCTGGCGACCGACGCGTACTGGGCGATCGACCGGCCGCGCGAGAAGCACGAGCGTGCGGTGGCCGGCTCCCTCAACTTCGGCGTGTACGACACGGCTTCGGGGCAGCAGGTGGCGTACGCGCGCGTGGTGACCGACGAGGCGTCGTTCGCCTGGCTCTGCGACGTGTACGTCGACCGGTCGATGCGCGGCAAGGGCATCGGCACCGCGCTGGTCGGCGCGGTCCGCGACCACCTCGCCCCGCTCGGGCTGCGCCGCGTCCTGCTGGCCACGAGCACCGCACACGGCGTCTACGCGAAGCTCGGGTTCGAGGCGCTCGACAAACCGGACGATTGGATGGTGCTCCGGTTCGACCGGCCGGACAAAGTCCGTGCTGAAGCCACCGACACCCGGGTAACTCCTGAGTAACACCTCTTGACCTGCATAGTTGCGCGCTTCACGCGCCGCTCGCCTGAGCGGTCACGCCGTACTGCCTTCCGATAGAGTGGAGTCCGGCCGCAACTGGCGAGGGTGGATCACCACCGGGGAGCGGCCATGTTCCGATGCGAGCGTCGACCGCCTGGGCGCCTCCGTCAGCGATGTCCGCTGAGGAGGCCAAGACGTGGAACTGCGCTACGGAACCAACCCGCACCAGTCGGCGGCACCCGCCGCGCCGGTGACGCCCGACCGGTGGCCTGTTCGGGTGCTGCACGGACAACCGTCTCTCATCAACTTGCTGGACGCGCTCAACGGGTGGCAGCTCGTGCATGAGGCGGGCCAGTCGCTCGGCAGACCGGCAGCGGCTTCCTTCAAGCACGTCTCGCCCGCCGGCGCGGCCGTGGCCGGACCCGTCGACGAGGTCACCGCGGGGCTGTACGGCGTCGCCGGCGACAGCGTCGGCGCGCTGACCAGTGCTTACTTGCGCGCGCGGGACGCCGATCCGAAATCCTCCTACGGCGACTTCGCCGCTGTCTCCCACCCGGTCGACACCGAACTGGCCGAGCTGCTGACCAGCGTGGTCTGCGACGGCATCATCGCCCCCGGCTACGCGCCGGGCACAGTCGAGCGGCTCGGCAAGAAGAAGGGCGGTCGCTTCCTGGTCCTGGAGGCGGACGAGATGTTCACGCCGTCGCAGTTCGAGGCGCGGGAGGTCTTCGGCCTGCGCCTGACCCAGGAGCGCGATCAGGTACCGCTTTCCGCCGCCCTGCTCGACGTCCCCGTGGTCGGTGCACTGCCCAAGACCGCGGTGGACGACCTGCTGCTGGGGCTGGCGGTCATGCGTTACACCCAGTCCAATTCGGTGTGCTACCTGCGTGACGGGATGACCTTGGGGATCGGCGCCGGGCAGCAGTCCCGTGTCGACTGCACCCGTCTGGCCGGGGCCAAGGTCGACACCTGGTGGCTGCGACGCCACCCGGCCGTTCGCGCCCTCACCTTCCGGCCGGGCATCCGCCGCCAGGACCGGATCAACTGGCAGATCCGCTTCATCGAGGGCGACCTCACCCTGGACGAGAGCAGGCGCCTGGCACAGCTGCTGTCCACACCGGCCGACGCCCTGACCCCCGATCAGCGTGAGCAGTGGCGGCAACGCCTCACCGGCGTCGCCTTCGTCTCCGACGGCGCACTGCCGTTCCGCGACAACGTCGACCACGCCCACCGCCACGGCGTCGAATACATCGCCGAGCCGGGCGGATCCATCAGGTCCGACGAGGTCGAGAACGCCTGCCGCGAGCACCGGATCACGCTCACACGCACCGGCCTCAGACTGTTCCATCACTGACGACGCCGGGGTCCCCGCCGGTGACTGCGGGGACCCACTTGATCACAGGGCTCCTACCCAAGGATTGCATAAACGTGCAGCAATCCGTATAGTCATGCCATCCAGAGGAGGGTGTGACATGACGGTACGTGCGGCGGTGGCCGGAGCGAGCGGATACGCAGGTGGTGAGCTGCTGCGTCTGCTCCTGGCCCACCCCGAGGTGGAGATCGGCGCCCTGACCGGCAACTCCAACGCCGGACAGCGGCTCGGCGCGCTGCAGCCGCATCTGCTGCCCCTCGCCGACCGCGTGCTGGCGGAGACCACCCCCGAGGTCCTCTCCGGCCACGACGTGGTCTTCCTCGCCCTGCCCCACGGACAGTCCGCCGCCGTCGCCGAGCAGCTCGGCCCGGATGTGCTCGTGATCGACATGGGCGCCGACTTCCGGCTGAAGGACGCCGCCGACTGGGAGAGGTTCTACGGTTCCCCGCACGCCGGGACCTGGCCCTACGGCCTCCCCGAACTGCCGGGTGCCCGCGCTGCGCTGGAGGGGTCCAAGCGCATCGCGGTGCCCGGTTGCTACCCGACCGCCGCCTCGCTCGCTCTCTTCCCCGCGTACGCCGCCGGGCTCGCCGAGAACGAGGCCGTGATCGTCGCCGCCTCCGGCACCTCCGGCGCCGGCAAGGCACCCAAGCCGCACCTGCTGGGCAGCGAGGTCATGGGGTCCATGTCCCCGTACGGCGTCGGCGGTGTCCACCGGCACACACCCGAGATGATCCAGAACCTCAGCGCGGCTGCCGGGGAGACCGTCTCCGTCTCCTTCACGCCGACCCTCGCGCCCATGCCCCGCGGCATCCTCGCCACCTGCAGCGCCAAGGCGAAGCCCTCAGTCACCGCCGAGTCCGTCCGCGCCGCCTACGAGAAGGCCTTCGCCGACGAGCCCTTCGTCCACCTCCTCCCCGAGGGGCAGTGGCCCGCGACCGCCTCCGTCTACGGCTCCAACGCCGTTCAGCTGCAGGTCACGTACGACGCCGGCGCACACCGCATCATCGCGATCAGCGCCATCGACAACCTCACCAAGGGCACCGCGGGCGGTGCCGTCCAGAGCATGAACATCGTCCTCGGGCTCGACGAGACCACCGGGCTTTCCACGATCGGAGTCGCACCGTGAGCGTCACCGCTGCCAAGGGGTTCACCGCCTCGGGCATCGCCGCAGGCATCAAGCAGAACGGCAACCCGGACCTGGCCCTCGTGGTCAACAACGGGCCCCGCCTCGCTGCGGCCGGCGTCTTCACCTCCAACCGCGTGAAGGCCGCGCCGGTGCTGTGGTCCGAGCAGGTCCTCAAGGGCGGTCAGCTCTCGGCCGTGATCCTCAACTCCGGTGGCGCCAACGCCTGTACGGGCCCCAAGGGTTTCCAGGACACGCACGCCACGGCCGAGAAGGTCGCCGACGTACTCGGTCACAACGCGGCCGAGGTCGCCGTCTGCTCCACCGGCCTCATCGGCGTCCTGCTCCCGATGGACAAGCTCCTCCCGGGAGTCGAGGCCGCCGCCGCGCAACTCTCCGAGCACGGCGGTGAGAAGGCCGCCATCGCCATCAAGACCACCGACACGGTCCACAAGACGTCCGTCGTCAGCAAGGACGGGTGGACGGTCGGCGGTATGGCGAAGGGCGCCGGCATGCTGGCACCCGGCCTCGCCACCATGCTCGTCGTCCTCACCACCGACGCCGACCTCGACAGCGAGACCCTGGACAGGGCCCTGCGCGCCGCCACCAAGGTCACCTTCGACCGCGTCGACTCCGACGGCTGCATGTCCACCAACGACACCGTGCTGC
>CBFHCJ010000030.1:0-22672 GCA_965654005.1 uncultured Streptomyces sp.
GGCCGTGAGGCCGGGAGGACTGAGGGCTCCCGGCCTCATCTGTCTTCGTTGCCGTCTCCGCCTTGTCTGTCTTGTCCGCCCCGCCTGACTTCGCTGTCGTTTGCCACCTTCTCTGTCGTTTGCCGCCTTCGCTGTCGTTTGCCGCCTTTGCTGTCTTTAGCCGCCTTCGCTGTCGTTTGCCGCCTTCGCTGCGGTTCGCTGCTTTGGCTGCGGTTCGCTGCCTTCGCTGCCTTCCTGGCTTCGCTCCTTCAGGACGAGAAGCTGCCGGCCACCTGAGTGGTGTGCGACCCATAACCGGGCCGGATCGGGATCCCCGGGGTCAGGCAGAACGGGTCCGCGTGGAGGTAGACGGTACGAGATGTCTCGTTGTTCAGGACGTGCGAGATCGCGGGAAGCCGGTGACAGCCGTGCGGGTCCGGGTAGGCCTGCAGCGGGACCAACTCGTTGCTGAACACGACGACTTGGTTGGTGTCGGGGACGTCCCGGCTGTCGTCCGGGGCGTTGTGGGCGAGTGCGGGGCCGACGGCACCGAAGACGAGTCCGGCGGCCAGCGCGGCGGTGAGTGCGCTGCGACGCATGGGATGCACCTCTCGGAGTGGGAGGAGCCGCCGGAACGCTCCAGCGGCTCCCTGTGGTCGACTCAGGTCATTCCGTGAACTGGACGTTGACCTCGTAGACGCCGGGCTTCGCGGCGGTGACCGTCGCTTCCCCCTGCGCGCCGTCGTAGGTCCCGGTACCGCCCTCCACCACGGCCTTGAACTTGTACGGGTAGTCGAGCGGATTGACGTCGATCTTGGCCTGAGTGGTCAGCTCGAGCTCGCTGCCGTTGTCGAAGAGGACGTACGCGGTGCAGATGGCGTCCGCGGTCGTGGGGTTCTCGATGCCGTCCACGCCGCATGTGTCGAAGACCTTGCCGATCTTCTTGCCGGTGGCGTCGAGCACCGGGCCGTTGCCGGCGAAGCCGGCGCCCAGCGTCGGAACCTGTGGGATGGAGGTCTTGGTGAAGTCGATGGTGAAGCTCACCGGGTGCGGCTTCAGCGCCGGGCTCGCCGCCTGGGCCGGTACCGAACCGGCCAGACCGAGAGCGCCCGCCAGGGACGCGGTGGCGAGGGCGGCAGCGACACGCCGGCCCACAGCAGCTCTGTACATGGAATCTCCTTGAACATCTCGGGCCCGTTGCCCGACGACCATTCATAGTTGATCACAATGCGTCATCAATAGATCACAATGCGTACTCACGTCGTCAAATGCAGTGGTGCTGCGGGGAACATGCCGGTTCACCATCGGTTTTCCGGCGCACCGGCAAGTGCCGGAGGCACGCCAGGTTCACCACGGGGAGTGAGGCGGATCGTCCGATCAGAGGCCCGAGCCTGTCGCGCTCGGCCGTCACCGAACCCTGGTGGCACGATGCGCCGCGGATGGGGGCGGAGTTGACCGGCCTCCACCCCTGGTCCCTCGGACCCCGCGGAAGGAGAGAGGCGCGCATGGGGTGTGATCTGGTCGTCGTGGGTCTCGGATACGTCGGCCTCCCACTCGCCGAAGCCGCCGCTTCAGCCGGGCTCACGGTCACCGGACTGGACGTGTCGGACCATGTCGTCGCAGGTCTGTGCGCCGGGCGCTCGCATCTCCAGGACATCAGCGACCGCGGCGTGGCCGGGATGCTGGCCGCGGGGTTCACCGCGACCACCGATCCCGCCGTGCTCGCCACGGCGGAGACCGTGGCGGTCTGCGTCCCGACCGGGCTGGGAGCCGACGGGGCGCCGGATCTCGGCCCCGTGCTCCGGGCTTCCACCACCGTGGCCGAGCACCTGCGGCCGGGCACCCTCGTCGTCGTCGAGTCGACCTCCTACCCCGGCACGACGAGCGAACTGATCCGGCCGATCCTGGAGCGGACCGGGCTGGTCGCGGGATCCGACTTCTACCTCGCGTACTCGCCGGAACGGATCGATCCCGGCAACCGTGAGTTCAAGATCTCCAACACCCCGAAGGTCGTCGGCGGACACACCCCGCTGTGCGCCAAGCGGTGTGCCGCGTTCTACGAGCACTTCGTCGACAACGTGGTGATCGCCCGCGGCACCCGCGAGGCGGAGCTTGCCAAACTGCTGGAGAACACCTACCGGAACGTCAATATCGCCCTGGTCAACGAGTTCGCGATGTACTGCCACGGGATCGGGATCGACGTCTGGGACGTGCTGCGCTGCGCGGCGACGAAGCCGTTCGGGTTCCAGCCCTTCCGGCCCGGTGCCGGGGTCGGCGGTCACTGCATCCCCGTGGACCCCGTCTATCTGATGCACCGGGCCGACGCCGAGGGGTTCGCCTTCCGGACGGTCGCGACCGCCCAACAGGTGAACCATGAGATGCCCGCCCATGTGGCACGGCGGGTGACCGGGCTGCTCGGTGACGCCGGGCGCCCGGTCGAAGGAGCCGAGGTGCTGCTGCTCGGCGTCAGCTACAAGCCGGACGTCGCCGACCTGCGCGAGTCACCCGCGACCGCGGTGGCCCGGTGCCTGACCGGGCTCGGCGCGACGGTCCGCTACCACGACCCGTATGTCGACCGTTTCGCCGTGGACGGGACCGTCCTGCCCCGGGTGGCCGAGCCGTACCACGCCGCCACGCGTGCAGACGTCAGCGTGTTGCTGCAGGGCCACCGCGCCTACGACCTGGATCGGCTGGCCCGCGCCGCGAGGCTGTTGTTCGACACCACGGGGCGGGCCGACAAAGAACGTGCGGCCCGGCTCTGAGCCACGGTCACCTGACGCCCCGGTCGCCGGCCGCGAACGCGCAGACCGCGTCGGCGACGTGCTCCGCCTGTGCGTCGGTGAGCAGCGGGTGTACGGGGATCGAGAGGGCGCACCGGCTCGCCCGTTCGGCGCCCGGCCATCGGCGGCCGGGGGGCGCGTAGGAGGCGAAGGCCGCCTGGGCGGGCAGCGGCAGCGGATAGTAGACATGGCTGGCGACGTCATGGCTCGCCAGGTGCTCGCGCAGCGCGTCCCGCCGTTCGGTCAGCAGCGTGTAGACGTAGTAGCAACGGCCGTTGCGGCCGGGCGGCGGGGCGATCAGCCCGCGCTCGGCCAGACCCGAGAACCGCTCCGCGTAATAGTCGGCGATCCGCGCACGGCGCTCCAGCCGTTCGGGGAATCCGGGGAGACGGTGAAGCAGGAACCGCGCCTGGATCTCGTCGAACCGGCTGTTGTAGCCGATGACGTGGTGCAGAAAGCGGCGTCGGCCGTCCTGGCCGTGGTTGCGCAACCTACGGATGTCCCGCGCCAGATCCGGGTTGTTCGTCACCACGGCGCCGCCCTCCCCCGCCGTGCCGAAGCTCTTCACCTGGACGAACGAGTACAGCCCGGCCTCGCCCCACAGACCGGCCGGACGGCCGTCGAGCACCGCGCCCTGGGCCACCGCGGAGTCCTCGACCAGGCGTACGCCGTACCGCTCCGTGATCTTCAGCAGCCGGGGCATGTCCGCCATCATTGAGAAGATGTGCGCGGGGAGCAGCACCTTGGTCCGCTCGGTGACGCAGGCTTCGACGGCGGAGGGATCCACCACCAGCGTCCATGGGTCGACGTCGGCGAACACGGGCGTCGCGCCCAGGTTGACCACGGTGGCGGCCAACGGCGCGCAGCCGTAGGCGGGGACGACGACCTCGTCGCCCGGGCCCACGCCCATCGCGTGCAGGATCAGGGTGAGGGCGGAGGTGCCGCTGGAGCAGGCGATGACGTCCGCGGCGCCGAGATTCGCGGCGAGTTCCCGCTCCAGGCGGGCGGTTGCCTCGCCGAGGATGAACCGCTGCTCGGGTCCGGTGCCGATGTCACGGACGATATCGAACAGGGCCTCGCGGTCGGCCTCGAAGATGTCCGGCGGGAAGAACTCGATCATGCCGCTTCCCCCTCGGTGAAGGCTCGGACGGTCTCGCAGACGTAATCCACCTGATCCGTCGTCAGGTCGGGGTGGAACGGCAGAGCCAGGGTGTGCCGACACGCGACCTCGGCCTGTGGGAAGGTCCCGACCGGTCGGCTGAATTCGGCGAAGCAGGGCTGGCGGTGCAGCGGCAGCGGATAGTACGTCTCGGTTCCGATACCGCGCCGGGTCAGGAATTCCGCGAGCGCGTCGCGGTGACGGACTTCGATAAGGTAGACGTAGTGGACCGGTTCGGTCGCGGCGTCGCGTGGAACGACGGTCGGCAGCCGCCGGATTCCGGGCAGCCCGGCGAGGCGCGCGGTATAGGCGGCGGCAAGTTCCCTACGGCACGCGATATCGGCCGCCAGACGGTCGAGTTTGGCGAGCAACACCGCCGCCTGGATGTCGTCCATCTTGCTGTTCTGCCCGGACACCGTGGTCTCCGTCGAAATCCGTCGGAAGTCGCCGAGCGTCGGTCCGGATCTGCCGTGGTGCCGCAGCGCGGCGACGGTCTCGGCGATCCCGTCGTCGTCGGTCAGCACCGCACCCGCGTCACCGAGCGCGCCGAGCGTCTTGGTGGGGAAGAACGACAGGACGCCGCCCGCACCGAGCAGCCCCGCGTGCTTCCCGTTCCACCGCATGCCGATGGCTTCGGCGCTGTCCTCGACGACCGTCAGCCCGCGAGCCGCGGCGACGTCGGTCAGCGCGTCCATGTCGGCCATCTGACAGAACAGATGGACCGGCATGACGAACCGGGTGCGCGGCGTGGCCACGGCCTCGACCGACGCCGGATCGAGGCCGTAGCCGACCGGGTCGATGTCGGCGAAGACCGGGCGGCCACCGGCCAGTACCACCGAGGAGGCCGAGGCCACGAACGAGAACGCCGGGACCACGACCTCGTCGCCGGGGCGCAGCCCGGCCGCGCGCAGCAGCAGTACGAGGGCGTCGGTACCGCTGCCCACGGCGACGGCGTGCCGCGCGCCGGTGTAGCCGGCCAGCGCTTCCTCGAATTCCTCGACTTTGCGGCCGTGCGAGTACTTTCCTTTCCTGGCCACCTCGGTGAGATGACGTTCGACCTCTGGCCAGATACGCCGGAACGACGCGGCCTGGGAGAAGAAAGGCACGGAAAGGGAATGCCCGGACGGATCGATTCGGCCGTGCTCGGTCAGCGAGGTGAACTGCATGGGTCTCCCGCAAACTCGGTGAAACGCGGAAACGGCCCGGCGGTTGGTGCGTGTCGATCCGGTCCGGCCGCCGACCACATTGCCGCCGGACCGGCCCGGAAGGGGCGTTGGCGCGCCGGTTCCGGATCATTCACCCGTTGAGCCGCGGGTCTCGGGAGCGTCGCGTTGACACCGATCACGCATATCGAAAATCTACTCAAAGCTGACATCTCATCACGTCTTGAACCCATGGCTGCAACGCGTACGGAAGGGGGGCACGCGCGATGTTCCGCACGCTCGTCGTCGGGCTGGGCCGCGCCGGTGCCGGTCTGCATCTGCCGGTGCTGGACCGGCTCCGGCAGCGCACCCCGGCGGGGACGCTGTTCGCCGACGCGCCCGTGGTCGCCGTTGATCCCGCTGTACATCCCGTCACTCTCCCCGCGGGTACGGTCCTGTTGCCGACCCTGGAGCGGGCGCGCGCCGATCTCGACCCGGAGCGGACCGTCGCCCATGTGTGCACGCCACCGGAGGACCGGGATCAGGTGATCGAGCAGCTGGCCGGGCATGGTTTCGTCAACCTGATCGTCGAGAAGCCGCTGGCGGTGGACGTAGCCCAGCTCACCCGGATCGAAGAGCTCTGCCGACGCCACCGGCTGCGGCTGGTCGTGGTGGCGCAGTGGCAGGTCAGCAGCCTGACCCGGAGGCTCGAGCGCTGCGTGACCGGCGGGGAGTTCGGCGAGCTCCGCGAGATCCACGTCGTCCAGCGCAAGCCGCGTTTCAGCCGCAGCCTGGCCACCACCGGCCATCCGACCGCCTTCGACGTCGAGGTCCCGCACGCGCTGGGCGTCGCCCTGCGTCTTGCCGGACCCGCCCGGCTGACCGACGCCACCTGGTCGGACCTGGCCGCGGGGGATGCCGTCCGGGCCCGCCTGGGTAGCGCGACGCTGCGCCTGGTCCACCAGCGGGGAGCCTCGACCAGCATCACCTCCGATCTGACCGCGCCCGTCCGGGAGCGCAGGATCACCTGCGAGTTCGCCGACGCGACCGTCATCGGTCACTACCCGGTCAGCGGCGACGACGCATTCGCCCAACTCGCCGTCGCGGGGCGCCGCCGTACGGCGCGGGAGGTGTTCCCCGACGACGCGCTGCCCTCCTTCCTCCGCGACGCCTACCAGCGCTTCGCCGACGGCCTCCCGTTCGGCACCGACCCGGCTGCCGACGCGGTGCGGTTGGTGGACGAGGCCAAGCGGCTGTGCGTGCTGCGCGAGCAGCGGGCGCGGAACGTGGCGGGATGGGCCGGCGATGCCTGCTGACGCGCGGGCCGGCCTCACCCTCGCCGGCATCGGCGACGAGGCGGGATACGGAATCCAGGCGCAGGTGGCCGCGATCCGGGCACTCGGCTGGGACGCGATCGAGCTGCGCGGTGTCGACGGTGTCCCGTTGGCCGAGCTTCCCGAGCGGGCGTTCGCGCAGGTGGCCGCGGCGGTCGAGGGCGCCGGGCTGCGGGTGGTCGCGGTCGACTCACGGATCGGCGGGTGGTCGAGGTCGGCCGACGGCGACTTCGCCGCCGATCTGGAGGAGCTTCGCGTCCTGAGCCGACGCTGCCGCGCGCTGGGCACCCGACAGGTGCGGATCATGTCGTACCCGAGCGGCGGTCTCACCGAGCCCGCCTGGCGGACGGCCGCGATCGAGCGGACGAAGGCGCTGACCGAGCGCGCGGAGAGCGCCGGCCTGATCCTGCTGCACGAGAACTGCGCCGGCTGGGCCGGAGCCGACGCGGGCCGTATGCGCGAACTCCTCGACGCCGTGGACAGCCCGGCGCTCGGCCTGCTCTTCGACACCGGCAACGGAATCGCCTACGGCTACTCGGCCTACGACCTGCTGGCGGACGTCGTCGGCTGGGTACGCCACGTCCACATCAAGGACGCGGAGGGTCCGGCCACGGCACCGGCGTACCGGCTGCCGGGCCGGGGGCGGTCCCGCGTCACGGACTGCCTGCGCCTGCTGCTCGGCACCGGCTACACCGGCGTACTGTCCATCGAGCCCCACATGGCCGTGGTGCCGCACGAGGGCCGGCGGGCTCCCGACGCCGAGTGCGGCGCCGCGTTCGTCGCCTGCGGACGGGCGCTCGCCGACCTGCTGGGGACGTTGGCCGCCGAACCCCGCGATCTCGCCGTCGGGGCGGGGCGGACCCGATGACCGCTCCCCTGTTCGGCCGCGCCGACCACGCGCTGCTGCTCGACCTGTTGCGGCTGCCCACGGCAGGCCCCCTGGAGACCGGTGCCGACTCCAGCGAGCCCGAACTGCGGGCGGCGCTAGGGCGATACGCCGAGGCGGGCGAGGCCCTCGGCTTCACCGTGGCGCACCACGCCCCGGCGCGGCCCGAGGACATCGAGGCGGACGGCGTGCCGCTCGCGGTGCGCGAAGCCGTGGCGGCCGGCCCCGGTTTCCTCACCTGCCAGCCGAATCTGGTGCTGCGGCTCGGCCCGGACTACTCACGCCGTCGCACCGTCATGTTCAATGTGCACCTGGACACCGTGTCAGGCATGGAACCCGTCGGCTTCGACGGCCGGCGGTTCACCGGGCGGGGGGCGGTCGACGCCAAGGGGCCCGCGGTGGGCCTGCTCGCCGGGATCAGGGCGGCGCTGGCCGAGCGGCCCGACCTCGGGCGCGAGATCGGCGTCCTGGTCCAGGCGGTCTCCGGCGAGGAGGGCGGCGCGCTGGGCACGATCGGTACGCGGCCGCTGGTCGAGCAGGGCTGGTACGGCCGGCTCAACGTGTTCTGCGAACCGACCGGTCTCAAGTACCTCCCCCGGGCGACCGCGGCGATGACGGCCTGCATCCGGGTCGACGGTGACGACGCCGTCGACGACCGTCCCGAGCACGGCCACAACGCCACGGTGCTCCTCGGCTACCTGGCGCAGCACCTGGCCCTGGTGCTGGCGCCGCTCGCCGCCGACGGTCGGGTGTGCGTGGCCGGGCTGACGACGGGACCGCTGCACAACCGCGTCTACGGCCGTGGCGAGTTGCTGCTCAACCTCTCGTACACGTGCGGTGCGGCGGCTCGGCGGCTCGAGGAGGCGACTGGCGACGCGCTGCGCGCGGGGATCACGGAGTTCCGCACCCGCTTCGGCGGCGTTCGCGAACTCGCCCGGACCGCTCGGGACGCCGCCGGCATCACCCGTCTGCACTGGCGCAAGAGGGGACTTCCCGCGCTCGCCGGCACCGCTTTCTGGGCCGAGCACCTGCTCGCCGAGAGCGCAGGCATCGACCGGTGGCCGGACGGGGAGGCCGCGTTCACCTGCGACGCGATCTGGCTGGGCGACCGCGCGGACGCGGCGGCCGTGGTGTACGGGCCGGGATCGCTGGAGCTCAACCACGCCCATGCGTGCGGCGAGTTCATCGACCTGGCGGAGCTGGAGTCGTTCGCCGCCGGAATCGCGAGGATCCTGCTCGCGTTCCGGGACACCTGCGTCGGCGACACCGTGAGCGAGGAGCAGACAGCGTGACCGCAACCAGCCAGACCACCCCCGAAGTCCGTGTTTCGTACGGGCAGTTGCTCGACGTGGTCGCCGCCGCCTTCGCCGCTCGCGGCCTGCCTCGGGCACGGGCGCGGCAGGCGTCCGAGGCGCTGTGCTACGGCGACCTGGTCGGCGTCGGCTCGCACGGCACCGTCAACCTGACCCGCCTGTATCTGCCGCTGCTGGACGAAGGGCGGGCCGACCCGGCCGGGTCCCCTGCCGTCCTGGCCGATCACGGTGCCGCGGTCCTGGTGGACGCACGCCGCGCCCTCGGTCTGTGGCAGGCGAGCGACGCCATGGACCTGGCGATCGAGCGGGCGGCGCGGTTCGGCGTCGGCCTCGTCTCGGTACGCGGCGGCACGCACTTCGGATGCGCGGGCCACCACGCCCGGCGCGCCGCCGAGCGGGGCATGGTGGGCCTGGTGGCGTCCAACTGCGGTCGGCAGCGAATCGCGCGCCCGCCCGGTGGCCGGGTGGCGTTGCTCGGCACCAACCCGCTCAGCGTCGCCGCCCCGGCGGGCACGCACCCTCCGTTCGTCCTCGACATGAGCACCACCGCGGTGCCGACCGGGCGGGTACGGGCGGCGGCCCGTGTCGGGCGCCAGATCCCTCCGGGGTGGCTCGCCGACGAAGGCGGCCGGTCCGTCACCGATCCGGCGGCCTTCGACCGGGGCGAGGCGCATCTGCTGTGGGTAGGTGCGACGGGCAGTGCCTTCAAGGGATTCGGCCTGGGGCTGATGGTGGAGGTGTTGACGGCCCTGGTCGCGGGCTCCGGCTTCGGTCCCGCCGCCGAGGCGCTTGCCGGCGACGGCCGCCCGTCCGGCCGCGACGACGACATCGGGATGCTGATGGTGGCGATCGCCCCCGCGCTGCTGCGCGGTACGGAGGCCGCCGCATGGGACGCGGAGCATCTCTTCGGCAGCGTACTGGCCTGCCCGCCGGTGGACGCGAACACTCCGGTCCGCTATCCCGGATGGCCGGAGGAGGAGCGGGCTCGCCACCACCGCGAGCACGGCGTCCCGCTGGAACCGGTGGTCCATGGTGAGTTGGCCGAGCTGGCGGCCTCGCTCGGTGTTCCGTTCGCGGCGGAACCGGCCGGCTCGCTCAGTCGTGCGTTCGCGGCGGAAAGGGGTGAACTGTGATGTGGGCGCGGCGGATCGCGATCGTCGGGCTCGGCGCCATCTCCCGGTTCTACCTGGCCGCGATCGAGGCGTCGGCGGACTGGCGGCTCGCCGCCGTGTGCGACGTCTCGGCCGAGCGGCTGCTCCCCCACCGCGAGCGCCTGCCCGTCTTCACCGACCACCACTCGATGCTCGCCGAGGTCGAGTTGGACGCGGTCGTGGTCACCGTGCCCAATGACGCGCACGCGGCGATCGCGGCGGACATGCTCTTTGCCGGGGTCGCGGTGTGCGTGGAGAAGCCGCTGGCCACCCGGCGAAAGGACGCGGAGGCACTGGTGGAGGCGGCCAGGGCGGGTGACGTATGCCTGTTCACGGCGTTCCACCGCCGCTACAACCACGCGATCGGAGCCCTGCACCGCGCGTTGCCCACCGAGGCCGTGCCGGTCGAGGTCACCATCCGCTACCTGGAGCGGATCGAGGACCACATCGGCGGCGACGCCTGGTACCTGGACCCGGCGCGGTGCGGCGGCGGCTGTGTCGCCGACAACGGGCCGAACGCCTACGACCTCGCCCGGCTCCTGGTCGGCGAGGTACGGGTGGAACACGCCGAGGTGGAGCGCGACGCACTCGGCGTGGACCGGCGCGCCACGGTGCGGTTGCGCTCGTCGGGCGGGGTGCCGGTACGCGTCGAGCTCGACTGGTCCTACCCGGGGGAGGTGAAGGACGTCTCGGTCCGACTGTCGGACGGCTCGGTGCGGACGGCCGACATGCTGGGCGGATTCCAGGAGTTCAAAGGCTCGCTGTGGCATGAGTACGTCGCCGTGCTCGACGACTTCGGGCACGCGATCCGTACGGACACCGACCGCGGCGGCGCCGGACTCGCCGCGCTCGCCCTGACCGAGCAGACCTATCGCCTCGCCCGCGCCCACCCGCTGGACGCGCCCGCGACAACGAAGGAGGCCCTTACGCGATGACCGGTGAAAGCGGCGGCAAGCGAGCCGTCCACGGGACCGTGGTCAAGGTGTTGATCCACCGCAGGGACGACCGCGGCATGCGCCTTACGGAGTTCGCCGGGCGGTGTGTGCGCCGGGGTGAGGTCCACGAGCTGGTGACGACGGACCAGCGGGACACCGCTCCGGGAGCCCGGGTGGACCGGGTCGGCTTCCTCGGCTTCGCGGAGATCGGCTGTGCCGGTGTCCTGGACCGGGGCGACCAGGTGTGGATCGAGGGCCGGCTGGTCGGCACCGTCCTCGGCTTCGACTCCTGCCACTTCCCCAACCACTACAACATCCTGATTTCCGTGCCGGAGCCGGTGAGCGGCCGCGACCTCGGGCTGCGGCCCGAGGCCGAGGTGCGGTTCGTCCCCGTCGACATGGTCGCATTGGCCGGACCACGCGAGCCCGACGAAGCCCCCCACATGGCGACGAGCTGAAGGAGACCGATGAACCCTGACCTGACCCGCCCCCCGGTTGCCGGCCGGGTGGACGCGGTGGCCGCCGCGCCGGACGTCTACCACGCCATGGCCGCCTTCCAGCAGGCGGCCGAGAAGGAACTCGACCCGCTCCTCGCCGAGCTGGTCCGCATCCGGGTGTCGCAGATCAACGGGTGCGGGTTCTGCGAGGACCTGCACACCCATGCGGCGCGCCGGGGTGGCGAGAGCGAGCAACGGCTCCACGCACTGCCGACCTGGCGCGACGCGGCCGGGTTCACCCCGGCCGAGCGGGCCGCCCTCGCCCTGTGTGAGGCCCTGACCCTGCTGCCCGAGGCCGGAGTTCCCGATGACGTATACGCCGAGGCGGCCGCCTGGTTCGACGAGACCAGCCTCACCCACCTGCTGTGGACGGCCGCGGCGACCAACGTCTGGAACCGGATCGGCGTCGCCACGGGCCTGGGCGGGCGGGGGTCGTCCGCCTGACGCCGCACCGATCCGACGGGCCCGTCCCCCTCGGCCGTACGGGCGATCCACCGGGCGACACCCGAGGCGTACCCGACCACGCGCCCCCGGCTCGGATAGCTTCCTCGGGAGCCGACCGGAGAGCCCGGAGTGTGTAGATGGACCGCTACCCGCCGATCGCCGACCACGGCCTGGTGGGCGACCTGCAGACGGTCGCTCTGGTCTCCGCCAAGGGTGTCCTGGACTGGTACGCGGCTCCCCGTTTCGACTCCCCCAGCATCTTCGCCGCCCTGCTGGACCACGACCGCGGCGGTCACTTCCGGCTGGCGCCGGAGGCCGACGACGTGACCTACCGCCAGCTCTACTACCCGGACACCGCCGTGCTGGTCACCCGGTTCATGTCGCCGGACGGCGTGGGTGAACTGATGGACTGGATGCCGCCCATCCTGTCCCGCCAGGCCACCGACCGCCACACCCTCATCCGCGTGGTCCGCGCGGTGCGGGGCACGGTCCGCTTCGCCCTCGACTGCCGGCCGCGTTTCGACTACGGGCGCGCCGAGCACGAGCTCAAGCTCGACACGCAGAGCGCGGTGTTCCGTGCTCCCGGCATCGTGCTGCATCTGCAGGGCACTTTCCCGTTGGAACGCGCGGGCGACGACGTACGTGGCGCGGTGACGCTCAACGCCGGAGAGGCCGCCGGGGCGGTGATGACCGTCTGCGCGGACGCCGGCGCCGCGCCGCAGCCGCCGACCGAGGAGCAGCTCACCGAAGAGCTCTGGTCGGCCGTCAACTTCTGGCAGGACTGGGTGAGCACCGCGAACTACAGTGGGCGCTGGCCCAACATGGTGCGCCGCTCCGCGATCACCCTCAAGCTGCTCACCTACGCTCCCACCGGCGCACCGATCGCCGCGGCGACGATGGGCCTGCCCGAGCAGGTGGGTGGAGAACGCAACTGGGACTACCGCTTCACCTGGGTCCGGGACGCCTCTTTGGCGGTGCGCGCCCTGCTCGACCTCGGTTTCGCCGAGGAGGCGACCGCCTTCACCGGCTGGCTCACCGAGCGGCTCAAGGAACGCATCGACCTGCCCGGCGAGCGGCTGCAGATCATGTACCGGGTCGACGGGGACCCGCAGTTGGACGAGGAGATCCTGAAGCATCTCGAGGGCTACCGCGGCTCGTATCCGGTCCGGGCCGGCAACGCCGCGATGGACCAGCTCCAGCTCGACATCTACGGCGAGGCCTTCTACGCCCTGTCCGAGGCTCGCGAGCTGGGCATCGTCCAGGCCGGGTACCACAACTGGCTGGGGACGGCCCGCGTGCTCGACTGGCTCGCCGACAACTGGGACCGGCCGGACGAGGGCATCTGGGAGACCCGGGGCGGCCGTAAGGACTTCACCTACAGCCGGGTGATGACCTGGGTCGCCTTCGACCGCGGCATCAGGCTCGCCGAGCACTTCAGCCGCCCCGGCGACACCGCGCGCTGGCGGCACACCCGCGACACCGTCCTGGAACAGATCATGACCAAGGGCTGGAACGCGTCCGGGCAGTGCCTGGTCCAGCACTACGGCAGTGACGTCCTGGACGCCTCGCTGCTGCTCATCCCCCGGGTCGGCCTGCTCGCGCCCAAGGACCCGGCCTGGCTGTCCACGCTGGACGCGATGGACCGCAGGCTCGTCTCCGACAGCCTGGTCTACCGCTACGACCCGGCCGCCTCGCCCGACGGGCTGCGCGGCTGCGAGGGCACCTTCAGCCTGTGCACCTTCCTCTACGTGGACGCGCTGGCCCGCGCCGGGCGGCTGAGGCAGGCCCGGTACGCCTTCGAGAAGATGCTCACCTACGCCAACCATGTGGGCCTGTTCGCCGAGGAGATCGGTCCCTCCGGCGAACAACTGGGCAACTTCCCCCAGGCCTTCACCCACCTGTCGCTGATCATGGCCGCGTGCACCCTGGACGACGCCCTCGACGCCGAACGGAGGCGCTGAGTGGCCGGGCCCGTCAGCCTCAGCGCGGCCGAGTTCCGGGAGCTGCACCGGAAGGTGCGCCGCAGGGATCCGGGTGGGGCGCTGGATCTGATCACTCCGGCCCGCGTGGCCACCGCGGCCCGCGAGGTCCGGGCAGGGCGTCAGGTGAGCCTGGCGGCGCCGGTGCAGACGTATCCCGCACCGGATGATCCCGAGCCCGCCAGGCACCGTATGACCGGCGCCGTCGCGGGCGCCATCGACGGAAGCGGACTGCAGTTCGCCAGGGACCGCTTCGACATGAACGTCCACAGCGACGCGGACAGCCACCTCGACGCGCTCTGCCATGTCATCTACGACGGCACGCTGTACGGCGGCATCGACGCGGCCAGTGTCACGCCCCGGGGCGCCGAGCAGCTGTCCGTCGCCCTGGCCCGGGACGGGATCGTCGGGCGCGGTGTGCTGCTGGACATCCCCCGGCTGCGCGGGGTGCCGTGGCTGGAGCCGGGCGACACGGTGAGCGCCGAGGAGTTGGCCGAGGCGGAGGCCGTCCAGGGCGTCCGGGTGGGCGCCGGTGACCTGCTCTTCGTCCGGGTCGGCCATCGCCGCCGCCGCGACGAGCTGGGACCCTGGGATGCCGCGGTGGCCCGGGCCGGACTCCACCCGGCCGCGGTGGAGTTCCTGGCCGAACGGCGGGTCGCCGTCCTCGGCAGCGACGGCAACAACGACGCGGCGCCCAGTGCCGCCGAAGGCGTCGGCTTCCCCGTCCACGTGCTCGCGATCCACGCGATGGGGATCCACCTGCTCGACTACCTGCGGTTCGAGGACCTCGTACCGGTCTGCGAGGAGCTGCGCCGTTGGTCGTTCCTCTGCGTGATCGCCCCCCTGCGGCTGCCGGGCGCCACCGGCTCCCCGGTCAACCCCATCGCGGTTCTCTGACGCCTCTCACTCCGGCGCACGGGCGGGCGGACCGAACCGGTCGGCGGACAGGCGCAGCCGGAAGACGTGGTAGGTCCAGCCCTGGTAGGCCAGGACCACGGGGAAGAAGACGATCGCGACGATGCTCATCACCTTCAGGGCATAGGCCCCGGAGGCGCTGTTGTGCACGGTCAGGTCGAAGGCCGGGCTGGTGCTCGAGACCATCAACCGGGGGTAGAGGTCGGCGAAGACCGACAGGACGGTGGTGGCGATGGTGATCGTGGTGGCCACGAAGGTCCACCCCTCGTGCCGTCCGGTGACCAGCCAGGCGGCGGCGAGGACCGCCAGGCCCGCGAGGAGTTGGATGACGCTCGGCAGCACCCCCTTGCCGGCGGTGGCGTGCGTCCACGGCAGGAAGGCCAGTACGGCCAGGGCCGTGACCGGCGCGATGCGCCGCGCCAGCAGCGACGCCCTGTCCTCCACGGCGCCGGTGGTCTTGAGCGCAATGAAGGTGGCCCCGTGCAGCAGGCAGAGCAGCACGAGAGTGATGCCCGCGAACACGGAGTAGGCGGAGAACAGATCGCCGGGGCCGCCGGTGAACTCCTGGTTCCGGTCGATCGGCACCCCGTGCAGCAGATCACCCAGTGCGATCCCGACGAGCAGGGGAACCAGCAGGCTCCCACAGGTCAGCAGGGCGTCCCAGGTGCGGCGCCAGCGCACGCCGTCGCCCTTGCCGCGGAACTCGAACGACACGCCCCGCACGATCAGCCCGACCAGCAGGAGGACCAGGGCAGGGTAGAAGCCCGAGAACATGGTCGCGTACCAGCCGGGGAACGCCGCGAACATGGCCGCCGCCGCGACGATCAGCCAGACCTCGTTGCCGTCCCACAGCGGCCCGATGGTGTCGATCGCCGCGCGACGGCCCGCCTCGTCACGGGCGACGACCGTATGCAGCATCCCGACGCCCAGATCGAAGCCCTCCAGGACGAAGAACCCCGTCCACAGGACGGCGGTGAGGATGAACCAGAACGTGGCGAGCGCCATCGGGCTGCCTCCTGGGGTGGCATGGTGTCAGTAGGTGAGGGCCGGGACCTGCTTGTCCTCGACAGGAGGCGGGGAGAGCTCCTTGCGCGCGTATCGGGTGATCAGTACGGCCTCCACGATCGCCAGCGCCGCGTAGAGGAGGAAGAAGACCAGGAGGCTGGTGCCGACGGTCGCGGTGTCCAGCGACGGAGAGACGCCGTTCCTGGTGAGCTGGACGCCCTGCACGATCCACGGCTGCCGTCCGTTCTCGGTGAGCAGCCAGCCGGCGGTGTTCATCAGGAACGGCAGGGCGACGATCCAGACAGCGACCCTGGGGAACCACCGTGCGCTGCTGAGCCGCTTGCGCCACAACAGCCACAGACCCCACAGCCCGACGAGCAGTACCAGGACGGAGAGGTAGGCCATGACCCGCATCGACCAGTACTGGACGAAGATGTTCGGTACGTAGTCCCCGGACCCGTACTGCCGCTGGTACTGGCTCTGGACGGCGTCGAGGCCCAGCACCTGGCCGTTCCAGTGGTTGGTGGCGAGCAGGGACAGCAGGTGCGGGATGGCGATGATCTTCGTGGGTGTGTGGTCGTCGTCGCCGCCGCCGACCTGCAAGAGGGAGAAGGAGCACGGCCGGCACGTCGTCCACTGGGCCTCCGCTCCCGCGATCTTCATCGGCTGGTACGTGCCCTCGGTCACCCCCAGTTCGCTGCCGACCAGCATCGCCACCACAAGCGCGGGAACGAGGGCGACCAGGGCCAGCCTGGCCGAGGCGTGGAAGGCGAGCGGTGCCGTTCCCTTGCGCAGCTGCCAGGCGGAGACAGCCAGCATGACGACGGCCCCGGTGACCAGCGAGGCCAGGATCACGTGCAGATACCCGGGCAGGAACACCGGGTTGGTGAACAGCTTCCACACGTCGTTGAGCTGCGGACGGCCGGTGGACGGGTCGACGGCGTATCCGACCGGGTGCTGCATCCACGAGTTGGCCGCCATGATGAAGGCCGCCGAGAGTACCGCGCCCGCCGCCACCAGCCAGATGGTCGCCAGATGAAGGCGCCGGGGCAGTCGGTCCCAGCCGAACAGCCACAGCCCGAGGAACGTCGACTCCAGGAAGAACGCGGCGAGCCCTTCCATGGCCAGCGGCGCGCCGAACACGTCTCCCACCGTGCGTGAGTACGCCGACCAGTCCATTCCGAACTGGAACTCCTGGACCAGGCCGGTCACCACCCCCATGGCGACGTTGATCACCAGCAGCGTGCCGAAGAACCGCGTCAGCTGCAGCAGTTCGGCTCTGCCGGTGCGATGCCAGCCGGTCTGCAGCAGTGCGGTCAGCAGGCTCAGCCCGATCGTGACCGGCACGAAGAGGAAGTGATAGACCGACGTCATGGCGAACTGCAGCCTGGCGAGGTCGAGTTGGCTCATACGGTTCCCATCGCAGGACACTCCGGCCCAGTCGAGCACGCGTCCGGCGGGCAGGACGGGCTGACGCGGCGCGACTCACTCCACCGAGTGGCGGCCGACCGGCGCAGTGCGGCGGACCGTCAGGAAACCACGACGTTGGCGAGGGGCTCACCCGCCGCATAGCGGGCCAGCTGCGCGCGGACCAGTGCCAGGGCGCGAGGGCGGAACGCCGGCGTTGTCGCGCCCGCGTGCGGGCTGATCAGGGTGTGCGGGGCCGTCCAGAGCGGGTGCCCGACCGGCAGCGGCTCCGGGTCGGTGACGTCGAGTGCCGCGCTCAGGCGCCCGGTACGCAGCTCGCGCACCAGCGCGGCGGTGTCCACCACCGGGCCCCGGGCGACGTTCACCAGCAGGGCGCCGTCCTTCATCCGGGCCAGGAACTCCGCGTCGACCATGCCTCGGGTGGACTCGGTGAGGGGCACGGTCAGCACCACCACGTCGGCCCGCGGCAGCAGCGACGGCAGGTCCTCCAGCGAGTGCACCGGTCCCTGCGGCGTCTCCCGCGCCGTGCGCGTCACCCGCAGCACGTCACACTCGAACGGAGTAATCCGCGCCTCGACCGCGGCGCCGATGGCCCCGTGGCCGAGCAGCAGGACCGTGCGGTCGGCCAGCGCGGGCCGGAACCCGGCGGCCCACCGCTGCGCCTCCTGGGCACGGACGAACTCCGGGATCCCGCGCAGCGAGGCGAGGACCAGCGCGACGGCGAGCTCGGCCGTGCTCGCGTCATGCACGCCCCTGGCATTGCAGAGCGTGACGCCGGGCGGCAGGTGCGGCAGCAGGTCCTCTACGCCGGCGCTCAGGGACTGCACCACCCGCAGGCTCGGCAGCTGTGACAGCAGGGGCAGCGCGGCGCCGGTGAAGGTATAGGGGATGACGAAGAACTCGACGGTCTGCAGTGTCCGGCCGGACGGCGGCAAACCCGTGCCGTCCCAGAAGGCCGCATGCCAGCCGTGGGGAAGCTCGCCGAGATCGGACGGCGCGAACGGCAGCAGAAGTCGGGCGCCGGCGGATCTCTCGTGTCGAGCCATGGTGGACACCCGCCAGTGTCCCACTGCCGACCCGGGAAGGCTCGCGGAGTCGCCCTCGGCCGGAGCGCCGACAGCGCCGCTCCTGAAGTGCCGCCCGGCGGGCACCGTTATAGCTTGCCGGTGACAGGACTTGCCCTGTACGAGGTGGCCGTATCGTATCCGGGCCGCCTCTCGCCGAGTGCCCGCGCCGGGGCAGAGCCGGGCACCGACAGGGCAGGCAACGACTCCAGAATGGAATCCCCGTGGCTGGCGATCAGCACTACGACGTCGTCGTCATCGGCACCGGCGCGGGGGGCGGCACCCTGGCACACCGGCTGGCGCCGACCGGAAAGCGCGTCCTGATGCTCGAACGGGGTGACTACCTGCCCCGCGAGCGTGACAACTGGGACTCCACGGCCGTCTTCGTCAAGGGCAGGTACCGGGCCCCGGAGTACTGGTACGACAAGGACGGCAACGCGTTCCCGCCCGAGGTGAACTACTACGTCGGCGGGAACACGAAGTTCTTCGGCGCCGCGCTGTTCCGCCTCCGCCCGGAGGACTTCGGCGAACTCCGTCATCACGACGGCATTTCACCCGCCTGGCCGATCGACTACCACGATCTGGAGCCGTACTACACCCGGGCGGAGCAGCTCTACCTCGTCCACGGCCGGCACGGTGAGGACCCGACCGAGGGCCCGGCCAGTGGTCAGTACCCGTTCCCTCCGGTCGAACACGAACCGCGTATCCAGCAGCTCAGCGACGATCTCGAGAAGCACGGCCTGCACCCCTTCCATCTGCCGATCGGGGTCAACCTCACACAGGACGAGCAGGGCCGGGCCGCCCACGACAGCGTCTGCATCCGCTGCGACCGGGTGGACGGCTTCCCCTGTCTGCTGGGCGCCAAGTCCGACGCCCAGGTGATCTGTGTGGACCCGGCCCTGAAGCACGACAACGTCACGATGATCACCCGCGCCCATGTGCGCAGGCTGGAGACCGACCCCACCGGCCGGACGGTCACGGGCGTGGTCACCGAACTCGGCGACGGCAGCACGGTCACCTTCTCGGCGGACCTCGTCGTGGTCGCCTGCGGCGCGGTCGACTCCGCGCTGTTGCTGCTGCGTTCGGCGGGCGACCGGCATCCGGCCGGGCTGGCCAACAGCTCCGGCGTGGTCGGCCGCCACTACATGCGGCACAACAACCTTGCCTTGATGGCGGTGTCGAAGGAGCCCAACCCCACCGCGTTCCAGAAGACCCTCGCCCTGCATGACTGGTACCTGGGCGCGGACGACTGGGACTACCCCCTGGGTGGCATTCAGATGCTCGGCAAGTCCGACGCGGAGCAGATCCACGGCGAGGCGCCGCGCTGGGCCGGTGTCATCACCCCCGACATGCCCTTCGAGGTCCTCGCACACCACGCGGTCGACTTCTGGCTGTGCGGCGAGGACCTGCCGCATCCGGACAACCGGGTGACCCTGGACGCGGGTGGCAACGTACGCCTCTCGCTGAACGAGAAGAACAACACCGCCGGGCTGAAACGACTGCGCCACAAGCTCCAGGGCATGCTCGGAAAGCTGGGGATGCACGAGCACCACCTGCTGCCGCACAGCATCTATCTGCACAAGGGCATGCCCATCGGGGCGACCGCGCACCAGGCGGGCACTGTTCGGTTCGGCACCGACCCGCAGTCCTCGGCCCTCGACGTCCACTGCAAGGCCCACGACCTGGACAACCTCTACGTCGTGGACACCAGCTTCCTTCCGAGCATCGGGGCGGTGAACCCGTCCCTGACGGCCATCGCCAACGCGCTGCGGGTCGGCGACCACCTCGCCGACCGGCTGCGCTGACGCGCGCGTACGCAGGAATGTCCGAAGGGGGCGTTCAGAAGGGGGCGTTCACAGGAGGATCAGCGATGACGACACGGCAGATGGACGCGCTGGTGATCTTCGGCGCCACCGGTGACCTGGCCAAACTGGAGACCTTCCCGGCGCTGGTGGGGCTCGTCGAGCGCGGGGTCCTCGATGTGCCCGTGGTGGGCGTGGCGAAGGCCGGCTGGGGCCTGGAGCAGTTCCGCGCGTATGCCGAGGCCTCGCTCACCCTCAACGGGATGGATCCCAGGTCCCCGGCGGCGGTCAAGTTGCTCGGCCTGCTGCGTTATGTGGACGGCGACCTCGACGACGACGCCACCTACACGGCGATGTCGGAGGCGATGGGCAGCGGTGAGCGCGCCCTGTTCTACCTCGAGGTGCCTCCGTCGCTCTTCGCCCGGATCGCGGAGGGGATCGCCACCGCCGGCCGGGCGAAGGGTGCCCGCATCATGGTCGAGAAGCCCTTCGGCCACGACCTGGCGAGCGCCCGCCGGCTCAACGCCACGATGCAGCAGCACTTCCCCGAGGACGCGATCTACCGCGTGGACCACTGGCTCGGCCTCGATCCCGTGGAGAACGTCCTCTTCGCGCGCTTCGCCAACTCGATGATCGAGCCGCTGCTCAACCGCACGCACGTGGAGAGCATCCAGATCACCATGGCCGAGGCCTTCGACGTGTCCGACCGGGGCCGGTTCTACGACCACACCGGCGCCGTCCGCGACGTGATCCAGAACCATATGCTGCAGGTACTGGCAACCGTCATGGCCGACCCGCCGTCCGGGCTGGGGCTGCAGTCCTGGCAGGACTCCAAGGCCGAGGTCGTGTCCTCGCTGCGACCGCTCACCCCGGAGCACATCGTGCGGGGGCAGTACGAGGGCTACCGCGACGTGGACGGGGTGGACCCCGAGTCGACGGTCGAGACCTTCGCCGCGATCCGGCTCGCCGCGGACTCCTGGCGCTGGGCCGACGTCCCGATCCTCATCCGCGCCGGAAAGTGCCTCCCGGTGACCGCCACGGAGGTCGGCATCCGGTTCCGCCGCCCTCCGCACGACGTGTTCGGGCTCCGCCCGGCGCCCGCCACGAACATGCTCCGGTTCCGGGTGTGGCCTCAGACCCAGGTGGCCCTCACCCTGGCCGGGAAGAAGCCCGGCGCCGGCTGGGACGCCCAGCACGAGGAGCTGGCCTTCAGCGAGCTGCCGGGCTCGGACATGCGCCCGTACGACCGGCTCATCGGCGCCGCGCTCGACGGCGACCGTTGGCTGTTCGCCCGGCAGGACACGGTGGAGGACGCCTGGCGGATCGTCGACCCCGTCCTGGGCGACGCCGTCCCGGTCCACCCCTACGCCAGGGGCACCTGGGGCCCCGAGGAGGCCGACGCCCTCCTCCCGGTGGGCGACACCTGGCGGGACCCGGCAGGCTGAGCGGCGCCCTTGCCGGCCCTGACGGGGCGCGCGGTGTCGCGTGCCCTGAGGTCCTCCGGGGCCACCGGCAAACGGCCCACCGATCAGGGCCACCGGCCGCGGCTCAGTGCGGAATGGAGTCGATCAGCTCGCGCGCGCCCTGACGGAGGAGGGCGACGGCGACCGAGGTGCCCAGCGTGGCCGGGTCGAGAGGCCCTGCCCACTCGTGCGCGTTCAGGACGGTCTTGCCGTCGGGCGTGAACACACAGGCCCTCAAGGAGAGGTCTCCGTTGCGGGTGGCCCTGGCGAACCCGGCGATCGGGGAGTTGCAGTGCCCTTGCAGGACATGGAGGAACATGCGTTCCGCGGTGGCCTCGCGGTGAGTGTCGGGGTCACCGAGGGCGCTGACCGTGTCGATCAGGTCGGTGTCGTCCTCACGACACTGCAGCGCGAGGATTCCGGCGCCGATCGGAGGCATCATCGCCTCGGTCGGCAGGATCTCACTGATCACGTCCCGGCGGTCGATGCGTTCCAGACCTGACACGGCCAGCAGGAGCGCGTCGGCGTCACCCGCGGCGAGTTTCTCCAGGCGCCGGTTCGCGTTGCCTCGCATCGGTACGCAGGTGAGGTGCGGATGGGAGGCGGCGAGCTGCGCGCTGCGCCGGACCGATGAGGTGCCGATGCGGGTGCCGGCGGGGAGTTTGTCGAGGGTGAGCCGGCCGGGGTGGACGAGGACGTCGCGGATGTCGTCGCGTTCGAGGAAGGCGGCGAAGACGGTCCCGGCCGGAAGCGGGCGGTCGGCGGGAACGTCCTTGACGCAGTGCACCGCCAGATCCGCCGCTCCGGCCAGGAGGGCGGCGTCGACCTCCTTGGTGAACGCGCCCTTGCCCTCTACCTGGGAGAGGTCGCCCATCCATTGGTCACCGGTCGTCTTGACGGGCACGACTTCGGTACGGATGCGAGGGTGAAGTGCGGCCAGTTCGGTGCGGACGCGCTGCACCTGGGCCAGGGCCATGGGCGAGTCTCGGGAGACGATGCGGATGAGCTCGTGGGCGGGCATGCGTCCACGATAGCCCCCCGGAACCAGGCGCCGAGCCACAACCCGGAGGCCCATCTCGGCTGCCGGGCAAGCTTGTTGGAGCTTCGGGCGGCTGTACGAGATCGGCGTCGCCACGGGCGGCGGAGCCGCCTTCTTCGCACTCGTCGTACTCGTCGTACTCGTCGTACTCGTGTGCTCTTCGTGTGCTCTTCGTGCTCTTCGTGCTGTTCGCGCCGACGACGGCCTGGTCACCGCCGTCGGCCTGCCCACCATGACGAATCCGCCGGTCAGTGTGCGCTACTGGAGCGGGGTCGCCGTACGGTTCGGGACCCCTTCTGTGGTGCACCCCTGGCGAGGCGCCCCCGCATCCGGAGCCCCCCGGGACACGCGGCCCCG